>JADFOM010000358.1 GCA_022562835.1 Acidobacteriota bacterium
CTCTTCAGTAACCGTGTAGAGTGTGAATTCCTTCTTTTCCTTGGCACACTGCTCGGCCAGTTTTTTCTGCGCGGCAATGAGCTTTACTACCTGCTCATGCGCAAAAGCGAGAGCTTCGATGAAACGTTCTTCAGGCACTTGGTCGCCGCTGCCTTCGATCATCAAGATCACGCCCTCGCCCCATTTGTTGTGGCGCACGTCGTCGCCGGTCCGTAACCCGATCTGATCTGCCCCCGATTGACTCGGTGGCGGCGGCCGGAGAGCTGACTCCACCATCGCATCGCGAGATGAATCGATTCGTTGCGATTCCGAACCCGACCATCCGAAGCTCGCCCGCGAGCGTCGCGAGCGCGAGCCGCGTGACCCTTCGGCATCGCTCACGAGCTCTGCGGGGATCTCCGCAATGAACCGACTGGGCGGGTTGTATTGGGTCGACCCGTGCAACATTCGACTCCACGCGTGGGTTAGATAAAGACGTTCACGCGCCCGAGTGATACCGACGTAGGCGAGTCGACGCTCCTCTTCGAGCTCGACCGGTTCGCCGAGCGCGCGCATATGAGGAAAGACGCCGTCTTCGAGACCGATGAGCGCAACCACGGGATACTCGAGACCCTTGGCCGAGTGCAGGGTCATCAAGACGACCGACGATTCTTCCGAGTCGAGCGCGTCGGTATCGGCCACAAGAGAAACCTGTTCGAGAAACTCGTCGAGCGTCTCGAACTCCTGAGCTACACCGATGAGTTCACCAAGATTCTCGAGACGCCCTTCGGCCTCCACACCCTCTGTTGCGCGCAGTTCGTCGAGGTAGCCGGATTCCTCCAGCGCTGTTTCGATGAAGCGGGCCGGCGATCCGTCCAGTATGGGTGAAAGCCGGTCGATCAGACCAAGAAAGGACTCGATGCCTTTGACGGCTCGGCCGCTGACGCCCGCAGCGTTGTGGTATCGCAACGCCTCGAAGAACGTGAGTCCCTGATCCGCCGCGTAGCGGTCGATCTTGTCGACAGAGCTATCGCCAACACCACGCTTGGGCGTGTTGAGCACCCGCTTGATGGAGACCTCATCGATCGGGTTGGTAACCGCGCGCACATAGCCGAGCGCATCCTTGATCTCGCGTCTGTCATAAAACCGCGTCCCACCGAGCACCTTGTATGGGATGCCGGCACGTACGAAATGCTCCTCGATCGAACGACTCTGCGCATTGGTCCTGTAGAAGACCGCCATGTCGCCCCACCGATAGCTACCGCCCTCGTGGAGTCGTGAGAGCTCGGCGCCGATGTACGCAGCCTCATCGGTTTCGTCCTCGGCGTGATAGCGGACGATTTGCTCACCGCTGCCAGAGTCAGTCCAAAGGTGTTTCGGTTTGCGGCCCATGTTGTTTGAAATCACAGCATTGGCGGCATCGAGAATGTTCTGAGTGGAACGGTAGTTCTGCTCCAAGACGATGACGGTCGCGTCGTCGAAGGCTTCCTCGAATTCCAAAATGTTGCGGATGTCAGCGCCGCGGAACCTATAGATCGACTGATCACTATCACCCACAACGCACACGTTTCGGTGAGCGCCGGCCAGCTGCATGATCATTTCGTTCTGGACAGGGTTTGTATCTTGATACTCGTCGACGAGTACATACCGGAATCGCTCGCGATAGTGATCGAGCACGTCTGGGGCTTGGCGGAACAACGCGGTGGCGTTCGACAAGAGATCGTCGAAGTCCATCGCTCCCGCCTTGCGTAGACGCGCCTGGTAGTCGACAAAGACGGTCGCGATCTTTTTCTCAAAGATGTTGGTACCGGTGACCCGCTCGGAATATTTCGCGGCGTCCAGACCTTCGTTCTTTGCGGCGCTGATCGCGGCCTGCACTTGGCGCGGAGGGAACCGTTTGGGATCCAGGCCGAGGTCGCGAATGACGTAGCTGACGAGGCGCCGCGAATCGGCCTGGTCATAGATCGAAAACTGTGAGGGGAATCCGATGCGATCGGCATCACGACGCAAGATCCTCACGCACGCGGAGTGAAAGGTCGACACCCACATGCGCTCTGCCACCGGACCGATCAAGGCCCCGATACGAGTCTTCATCTCCTCCGCCGCCTTGTTCGTGAAGGTGATGGCGAGGATCTCGAAGGGCGACACGCCACGTTCGGTGATGAGATGCGCAATGCGGTGCGTCAGAACCTTTGTTTTGCCCGAGCCCGCACCGGCGACGACCAACAGCGGTCCTTCCTCGTGCAACACGGCGTCGTACTGCGAAGGGTTGAGACCATCGAGCAGTTCAGCACCAACGGGAGGCAGGGCGGAAGACTCGAACTCGTCGGGAGAAGCCATCGCCTCCACGATATCGCCGACCACTGACAAGAATTTCAACCCCTTCGGGAACCTGTGGGGGTCGACCGGCGTCCAAAGGCCATGAGAACCCGTACCGTCTTGATCCCGATACTGACCCTCGCCGTGTTGCTCGGGGCCGCAAGCTGCGGCGACGACGACGATGGCCCGCCGGCCGATCAGGTGCCGACTTCCCCCGCCGTTACCGATCCGCTCGCCGATTCAGATTGGGTAGTCACTACCGTGATCGAACAGGACGTCTTACACCCGGCACCAAGCGATGACCTGATCCTCGCCTTCAATGGTGCCGATACGATCCGGATCGACCTCGCCTGCAACACTGCGGGCGGGGCCTATGTCGCCGATCAAGACGGCGACGGTACGTCTGGCTCTATCGCGATCAACGACCTGGCTTCGACCGCGATGGCCTGCGTGGGCGTCGAGGACTGGTCGCTCCTGGCAGAAGCCCTCACCGAAGCGACGACGTGGTCGACCAG
>JADFOM010000359.1 GCA_022562835.1 Acidobacteriota bacterium
GGTCTGACCCCGTTAGTAGGAAATGAGTGAGCGGGTCCAACACCTGTGTTGAATGACCACACCGGGGTTCACCTCGTAGGGTGCGATGTGTCGATCCAGCGAGAGGGAGCCATGGAGCTCAAGGAAATCAAGGAATTCGCGTCAGGCCTGTCGATGTGGGCGCATGTGGCCACTATTGGTAGCGATAACGCCCCAGACGTGACGCCCGTTCACCCATGTTGGGAAGGTGACACCTGCTGGTTCATGTGCGGTGTCGACTCGGTCAAGGCGCGCAACGTTGCGGTCAATGCGAACGTGGCCCTGCACTGGCAGGTAACCGAGGTGGGCGACGGCGTCGAGCTCTGGGGTACCGCAGAGTTGTTCGATGACTTGGACACCAAACGTCGACTCTGGGATGGCGTGTTCGACTACGACCTCAACGCGTTCGCTCCAGGCGGCCCCGACGACTCACCCGAGACCGGATTCATCGCTATCACGCCGCAGCGGGCAACGGTCCTGCGCCAGTATGGCATCGGTGGCATACAGAGATGGAAGGCCTGAGGAGAACTAGCAAGACGGCGGTGATAGGTGATTCCCGATCGTCGTAGATCGCGAATAGACAGGGCGTTCGACGATTACGACAGGCGATTGGGATGAGCTCAGAATGCGGTAAGCAATGCTGGGGTCCTCGTCGCTAGCCGGCGCTAGTTTCCAGCCGGCTTCCCGGCTCAACTCACCTCGACGGCGCCGGCGGTGCCAGCCTTGATCTCCCAGGTGCTGGCGGTCCGGACGGGCGATTCTGCGTCGAACGGGTCTTCGACCACCCGGATCTCGACCCGCCAACGGTCCGGTGTCACCTCACATTTCATGTAGCCACGATGCGCTTCGAACGTCTTGATGTGCTCGTTGGTTGCGAGAAAACCCTTTACCAATGAAGCGACCAGCGCATCGTCGTCGAGGAATGCTGAGGAAATCGGTCCCGCCATCAACTCCGATCCCATCACAGGCAACGACAGGTCGAATGGGTCGACACGAAGGTCGGCGACCGCGGCGGAATGGAAGTCCCCGCTCAACACGACCAGGTTGTCGACCGACGGCGCAATGTTTTCGAGCAGACGCTGACGCGCCCCGGCATAACCGTCCCAGGTATCGACCACCACGATGGGCGGATTCGAACCAGCAATGACGTTGGCACCGAACATGAAGACCTGCTGTGCCAACACGTCCCACACCGCGTTCGATTCCTCGGCGGCTTCGATCAGCCAGGCCTCCTGGTCTTCGCCGAGCATTGTTTGTGCGTGCGATGCGGCGAGTTCGTCGTCGCGCACCTGCAAGGAATCGCCCAGCGCTGCTACGAACGGTTCCTCGTCTTGTTGGTCAGCGCGGTACTGACGCCCATCGAGAACGTGAAATGTGACGAGATCGCCGTGCGAGATTGAGTGATAGATCTCGAGATCGGGACCCTCAGGTGGGTCGAGTCGCACTGGCATGTGTTCGTACAGGCCTGATATGCCGCGGACCGGCGCTCCAGAAACGCCGCCTCGTCGTCATTTTGTTCACCGATCGCGCCAGCGTGATTGTTGTCGACCTCGTGGTCGTCCCATGTGATCAACCACGGCACCAGTGCGTGCGCCGATTGGAGGTGTTGGTCTGACTTGTAGAGGGCGTAGCGCTGACGGTACTGCTCCAGGTTCTCGGCTTCGAAGTCCTGTACCTGCCGGGTCGCGCCTTGCTCAGCAGAACCTTGAGATGCCGACTCGTAGATGTAGTCGCCGAGGAACACGAACAGGTCGATGTCGTCGTTGTCGACGATGTCGCGATAGGCGGCGTATTCGCCGGACTCCCAGTTCTGACACGAACTGAACGCGAATCTCAGCCTGTCTGGGGTCGCGCCCTTGGCTGCGAGTGTGCGGGTGCGACCCACTGGGCTGGTGAACCCACTGACACTGAACCGGTAGTAGTAGGTGCTGTCGGGGTCGAGGCCGGTCGCATCGAGATGTATCGAGTGGCCGAGCGCGGCGAGAGCGGTCGCCGACCCCTCTCCAACCACATCGCTGAACGCTTCATCCGATGCGATGACGTAGGAGACCTCGACGTCACCGACATCGCTCATCCCGCTGCCGGAGGCTTGAGGTTCGGGAGCTAGGCGGGTCCACAGGATGACCGCGTCGGCTAGAGGATCGCCCGACGCCACACCGAGGGTGAACGGGTCCGCCACCAAGTCGACCGTAGAGCCGGTCGTGCTGGTGGAAGTACCCCCAGCAGCGCTGGTGGTCGACGCGCCAGCGGTCGTCGAGGACTGCGAACTCGTTGAATTGTCGGTGTCGTCGTCACCCCCGCAAGCGGCGACAACCGCCGCGGCAATTGTTGCGGTAAGGAAACTTCTGCGGTTCATCGGCGTCATGGAGCGCCGTCCTCTCGCATGATTGCCTCGAACATGAGCACCGCTTCACCTCGATCGCGTGAACGCGCTCGGTCGATCATCGCAACGATACGCCACTCACAAAAGCCGTCCGGATCGACGATGATCTGGGTCAGCCGATCGCCCTCGACGAGCACATGGCGGCGGTTGCGCGCCTCGGTGTCGATACCGACGAACGCGTGCTCGTCGAAATACGAAGCGAATGCCTCCTCGATCACCGACGGGTCTACCTTCTGGTCGAATTCCGCCAGCCGCTCTGACAAACCTCGGTAATCGCGCCGCGCCAGCAGCTGCACCCAACGGAAGAGTTCGTTGCGCACCATCACCCCGAAAGCTGCGATGTTGTCGGTGACATCGGGTCGTTCGTCGACCGCGGGTGCTGACCCGAGCGGTTGTGGTGCCTCA
>JADFOM010000360.1 GCA_022562835.1 Acidobacteriota bacterium
ACCGGTCTAGGCCGGATCGAGCGCCAGCGTGGTCCTGGCACCGCGATGGCTCGGCGTTGTGGTGAACTGTTGGAGCCAGTTGTCCGACCCTGAGGACAGCCATCGACCGAAAAGGTGTATCCCATGATGAAGCGTTCTGTTCTGTTGGCTCTGATCCCGGTGTTCGCGTTGATCGCCGTCGGCTGCAGCGATGACGACGACAGCGCCGACAGTGCGACCACCTCAGTGGTGACAGACGGTGGCGACTCATCGGAGGAGACCGCTCCGCCACCTAGTTCGATCGATCCCGAGGACCTTGAGGTGGAGGTGTTTGGCGAAGGCACCGCGACGATCACCCTCGATAACGGAGAGGTTTTCGAGGAAGGGGTGGCCTGCACGCTTGAACCACAGATTGCGGCAGGTCAGGAGATCCTTTTCACCGCCACCGCATTCGACGGTTCGATCGACGTGACCCAGTTTGGCCCCGACGGACCGAACCCAGATCTTGCGAGCGTCGGAATCTACGAAACCGAGACGTTTGATGCGATCTGGTTAGCCGATTCGAGGAGCGCCGAACTGACGCTAACCCTCGACGGTTCGACGATCAGCGGCATTGGGCACTTCCAGCCCGGCGAAGATCTTGGGGCCGGACTTGTAGCGGGATCGATCGAAGTTAACTGCTGATAGATCCGCTCAGGCCATGACGACGGTCTGTCCTACCACAAGGCCGTCGCGCACGATCAACGTGTCACTTCCGCTAGAAATCGAGTCTGTCTTCCAGACCATGTAAGCGATTTCGCCCTCGCAGTTCTGTTGGGTGATCTCGAACCCTTCCCAGAACTCGGTCGGGATTGCACCGAACATTCCGCCGAGGGCCTCGTGGCCTTTGGCCACTCCCATGGGCGAAATCATTACGGCGTCATCGGCGTAGTCGCTAAGGATCGCATCAAGGTCGCCTGCCATTAGCGCTTCGACGTGGTGATCTAGGACTTCCTGAGCGGACCTGGTCGACATGTTGCCTCATCGGGGTGTGAGCGGTTGGGACCGAGATCTTTGTCGGTCACCGGTTGCGCTGTCCAACCGCCTTGGCGACGGTGCGGGGCGTAGGATCCTCGGAAATGAACCAGTCCTTCCAATGCGCTTCGGTGAACAAGTGAAGATCGGTGTCACGATTCACGCGACCGATACCGGCGCGGATCCCGTCGAGGTCGGTGTTGAGGCAGAGGCGCGCGGGTTTCACTCCTACTATCTTCCTGAACATACGCACATTCCTGTGAGCCGAGAGACACCCGCTCCGACCGGTGATGTCGAGCTTGCCGAAGAGTACAAACGTACGCCCGATCCGTATGTCGTTCTCGCAGCGGTCGCTTCGCGCACGAGCGAGATCAGGATCGGCACGGGGGTCGGGTTAGTCGCCCAGCACGATCCGATCGTGTTGGCGAAGACGATTGCGACGCTCGATAGGCTCAGCGGCGGCCGGTTCGATGCGGGTATCGGATATGGCTGGAACCGCGAAGAGATGGCTGACCACGGTGTGTTGTATGGCCAGCGGCGAGCAGTCGTGCGCGAAACGATGCTCGCCATGGAGGCGTTGTGGCGCAATGACGTCGCCTCGTACGAAGGCGAACACGTCAGGTTGTCGCCAAGCTGGGCTTGGCCGAAACCCATTCAGCAGCCCCGTCCGCCGGTGTTGATCGGCGGGGGAGCGGGTCCCAAACTTTTTGCCGCGATTGCAGAGTTCGCGGACGGGTGGATTCCGATCGGTGGAGCGGGACTTGCAGATGCGGTCGCGTCCTTACGCGCGGCTGTGCGCGACGTGGGACGAGACCCGGAGTCATTGCGTGTGGTGCCGTTTGGCACGTTGCCAGACGCAGGAAAGCTGGACTATTACCGTTCGGTCGGCGTTACAGAAGTTGTGTTGCGGCTACCACACGCTGATATGGCGACGGTGCTGAAAACACTCGACGAGTACACCCGTTTCCTGTAGCGCCGCTCCCGCTACCGCGACCCTTTGGTCTGACACCGGGGTCGCGGTACCGCGACCCTTTGGTCTGACACCGGGGTCGCGGTAGCGCTGCGAGAACACTCATCGACGTTCGGTGGATGCCGATAGTGGACGATGGCACCTGTCAGCTCAATACAATCGCTCGTGCGGCTCCGTTGCACGTCGTGTGAGGTCGCGTGGAGCGGCACAGCGCAATCTCATTGTTGGGTCTGTGGGAACCGGGGCGAGGGTCTTCGAACCGCGAGCCGGCTCTATGACCTGCACGACCTGGAGTTCGATTTCGATCTGATCTGACGCTGTAATTGCATGGTTCGAGCTGTGCGCCTTGAAATAGCTTGAAATACATGTAAGTGGTACTACTGGCCATGTGAAGCGACGGAGCACACTGGAGTTACTGCGCCTGCGGAGGCTGGCATCCACCTCGCGTGTGCGCGGAGCGCAGATGCTCATGCTCGCGGGTCTCGTTGTGCTGGGCGGGCTCTCCGTAAACGCCGCAAGTCCAGGTGGAGCGACCATGACAGACCAGACGAAGATCAACATCGGTCGTGCGGTCGTCGTCGAATCGCCTATCGAGCCGAGTCATGCGACCCTTTCGGCCATCGTCGCCGTTAGCGCGACCAAATGCGGCGACATAGTGGGTGGGAGCGGCTTTCTCCTCGGCGACGGCCTCATCGTCACGGCGGCTCATCTGACGGATAACGACGGCACCATCGCGCTTGTGGGTGCTGGTTCTTCCATAACGTCGAAACCCGCCAGGTTGGCTTCGAACAGCGACCTCGCGGTGGCGAG
>JADFOM010000361.1 GCA_022562835.1 Acidobacteriota bacterium
CGTCGGCGGGCACGATCACGAGCGGAGGAAAGACGCGGAGAGCAGCAAAGATGGTGATCCTCGACGCCGATCACCCCGATATTGAAGACTTCATCTGGTGCAAGGCACGCGAGGAACAGAAGGCCCGTGTGCTCGCAGAAGCCGGATTCGACATGAGCCTCGACGGCATCGATACACACTCGATTCAGTATCAGAACGCCAATAACTCTGTTCGTGTTTCCGATGACTTCATGCGAGCGGTCATCGACGACGAGCAGTGGGATTTGTCAGGTCGGCTCGACGGCGCGACGGTCCGAACTGTCAAGGCCCGTGAACTGTTCGGTCAGATCGCAGACGCCGCATGGCAGTGCGCCGACCCGGGCATCCAGTTCGACACCACCATCAACCGGTGGCACACAGCGGCATCCACCGGCCGGATCAACGCTTCGAATCCGTGTTCGGAGTACATGCACCTCGACGATTCGGCTTGCAATCTCGCCAGCCTCAACCTCCTCGCCTTCGCCGATGAGGCCTCCGGCGAGTTCGACGTCGATGGATTTCGTCATGCCGTAGACGTCGTGTTCATCGCCCAGGACATCCTCGTCGGCAACGCTGACTACCCGACCGACGCGATTGGGCAAACCTCGCTGGAGTTCCGCCAACTCGGCATTGGTTATGCGAATCTCGGAGCGCTTTTGATGACCTCCGGGCATGCGTACGACTCGACGAGTGGCCGTGCCTACGCCGCGTCTCTTACGGCGTTGATGACCGGACAGGCCTATCGCTGCTCTACCAGGATGGCTCGGCGCTTGGGGGCATTCGGTGGCTATCAGGAGAATCGAAATCATCTGCTCGATGTGTTGAACAGGCATCGCAAAGCGGTCGCAGAGATCGACGCGGCGAGCGCGCCAGAATCGGTACTAGGCGCGGCGCGCGAAGTGTGGGAAGACGTGTGCCGAGAGGCCCCTACAACCGGTGTCCGCAACTCTCAAGCGTCGGTGCTCGCACCGACCGGCACGATCGGTCTGCTGATGGACTGTGACACCACCGGTGTCGAACCGGACCTCGGTCTGGTCAAAACCAAGACGCTCGTCGGCGGCGGCACCATGTCGATCGTAAACGAGTCGATCGGCCGAGCGTTGAGCACGCTGGGTTATGAGGAAACCGAACGCGACGCGATCTGTGCCTACATCGATGAGCACAACACCGTTCTTGGTGCGCCATACCTCGACCCCAAACACGTTGCGGTGTTCGCAACATCGATGGGGGACAATGTGATCCACCACACGGGACACATCAACATGATGGCTGCCGTGCAGCCGTTTCTGAGCGGGGCGATCTCCAAGACCGTCAACCTTCCCGAGACAGCGACCGTCGAGGACATTGAGACGCTGTTGATCGACGCGTGGCAGCTCGGACTAAAGGCGGTTGCGGTCTATCGCGACAACTGCAAGGTCGCCCAGCCTCTGAGCGCGGGAAACGGCAACGACACCAAGACTGCACAGGACTCGATTGAGGACCCGCCGCGCAGCACCCCGGTGCGTCGACGCCTTCCCCGAGACCGCAGCTCGCGCACATTCGAGTTCAGGGTCGCTGACTGCAAGGGGTTCGTGACCGTCGGCGAATATGACGACGGTAGCCCCGGTGAGTTGTTCATCCGTGTTTCCAAACAGGGTTCGACGCTCGCTGGCATTATGGATGCGTTCGCGATCTCGGTCAGCCACGGCCTCCAATATGGCGTGCCGCTCCGAGCGTTCGTCGAGGCCTACGTCGGTATGCGCTTCGAGCCCGCGGGGATGACCGACGATCCCGAGTTGCGTATCGCCTCTAGCCTTATGGATTACCTGTTCCGTCGACTCGCCGTGCGCTACCTAAGCCTGGCCGAACGTGAAGAGCTGCACATTTGGACCACCGACGAACGGATCCAACCGACGCTTCCCGGCGTCGAGGAGACCACGACCGTAACCCGCCAGGGTCTGGACATTCCCGCTGATCCAACCCGTGCTTCGTACCATGTTGACCCGCAGGTCCAGCTCGACGCCGATCGTCGAGACGTTACTGAGCGCACGCTATCCAATGCCTCAAACGCTCCACTTTGTATGCAATGTGGGGTAGGTATGCAACGCGCCGGATCGTGTTTCGTGTGTACGAATTGTGGTACCACAAGCGGGTGTTCATGAACGCGAGGGAGTCGACTAAATGGCTGAGCTGAGCTTCGCGTTCGGCACCATGGGTGCTGGCAAATCGACGATGGCGTTGCAGATCGCCCACAACCTGCGAAAGGCCGGGTGCAGCGGTGTGTTGTTCACCCAGCTCGACCGCAGGGGAGCACATGTTTCTTCGCAGCTGGGTGTGAAGGCCGCCGCGATCGAGATCGACGACAAACTGAACCTGCGCGACCTAGCCGACGAAATACGTGCTCGTGACGGCAGTCTCGACTTCATCGTGTGTGATGAGGCGCAGTTCTATTCGCCCGATCAGATCGACCAGCTCGCCTCGGTCGTCGATGACCTTGGGGCGGATGTCTATGCATTCGGTCTGTTGACCGATTTCCGAGGCCGCCTTTTCCCCGGCACGCAGCGACTGCTCGAACTCTCCGACAGATGCGAAGAACTTCAGATCGAGTCGCGCTGTTGGTGTGGGCGACGTGCCACTCACAATGCTCGACTCCTCGACGGTATCCAGGTCTACGACGGAGAGCTTTTGGTCGTCGATGATCCGACCGTAGTTCCATCGGTGAGCTATGAGTTGCGCTGCCGAATGCATTGGCACAACTGCCAAGGA
>JADFOM010000362.1:0-2434 GCA_022562835.1 Acidobacteriota bacterium
TTCAATCCCCGATCGAGGGCACATCGATTCTCCCTGCGATCGACGACGCTTCACACGCGGAGATCCATACGACGCAGTACTACGAGATGTTCGGCTGCCGAGCGATCTACCACGAGGGTTACAAGGCGGTGACCTATCACCAGATTCATGTCGACGAACCCGGTCTGGACACGATCGAATGGGAACTCTACGACGTGCGGGTTGACCCCTCGGAATGCCACGACCTCGCGACGGAGCTACCCGATAAGGTCGCCGAACTCGATGCTCTGTTCTGGCGTGAGGCAGAAGCGCATCATGTTCTCCCACTCGACAATCGTCCGTTCAGCGAGTTCACGGTCAACACACCGCGCGAACCGCGGGAGCGGACGATCACGGTGCTTTTGCCAGGTGGCGGGGAGATCCCCGAGCAAACCGCTCCCGATATCAAGAATCGGCCTCATCGGGTCAGCGCACACGTCAGCACGGGCGATTCACCGCAGGGGGTTCTTGTCAGCCAGGGCTCGGTCCTTGGAGGTTGGGCCTTCTATGTCGACGACGGAAAGCTGGTCTGGCACCTCAACGTAGCGAGAAGACGCACGACGACGATCTCTGCTCCACTCGACGTCGAGGCTGGAGACCACGTGTTCGAGTTCGACTATGCGACAGAAGGAAACATGACCGGGGTGGGTCAGCTGTACGTCGACGGGGCGCTCGTGGCAACGGGTGAGGTGGGCTTCTACAC
The DNA here is from genome assembly GCA_022562835.1 of Acidobacteriota bacterium. Classification (GTDB taxonomy): domain Bacteria; phylum Actinomycetota; class Acidimicrobiia; order Acidimicrobiales; family SHLQ01; genus JADFOM01. The sequence continues at coordinate 722 of JADFOM010000362.1, forward strand.
GCCGACACGTTTCACGCTCACCGGCGCGGGGCTTACCGTCGGCCGAGCCAATGCGCTACCGGTCTGTGACGACCGTGGGGCTGGCGTCGCGTTCAGCGGGACGATCGATCGCGTAGTAATCGCCCTCGACGGTGACCAATGGTCGGATCCTGCGGCCGACGCCGAAGCTGCCATCGCCGCCCAGTAGGTCGCGCGATGGCAGCCGTTCAATCGCTGTCGATCACAACCAGGACATCGCCGACCTCGACCGTGTCACCTACGACCACGTCAACGCTTTCAATGTTCCCGCCGACCGAAGCCTTGACCGCTATCTCCATCTTCATGGCCTCGAGCACGATGAGCGTGTCGCCCGCCGAAACACGATCACCGGGCTCAACCGCGACGGCACTCACGGTGCCGGGCATCGACGCGACGAGTGACCCGGCCTCGACCAACACCTCGGGTTCAGCGAAGCGGGCACGGCGCCCGACGCTTAGCGTTGCCCGAGTCGAATTCACCGTTACCCGTTCGGGACCGATGTGGACGGAGTAGCTTCGGCGAAGGCCGGCAACCAACAGGTCGACATGATCGGGTTCGGCGCCATACAAAACCGGGTCGTCCAGTGCACGGCCATCGACATCGGCAGTGACAAGACGGCCGGAATCGAGGCGGTACGAGACCACGAAGGTCGTGTCGCCAAGTTCATAGGTAGTTCGCTGTGGTTCTGTGACGACATTGCGAAATCCGGATGGAATCGATTGCAGCACTGTCGCGTCGGCTCGACGGGCGGCCTGTTCAGCCAGTGCAGCCGCGAGAAGGCAGGCATCTCGCTCGTCACCATCGACCAATTCAGCGCCGAGCACGTCGGCTCCGTGGCGTGCGATGAATCCTGTGTCAGCCTCGGCGTCGCGGAACTCGTCGTGTTCAAGGGTGCGGACCAACAGTGCAATGTTGTGTGAAACACCGACGAGTTGTGTTCGACGCAAGGCATCTGCAAGCCGGTTGATCGCCTGTGCCCGATCGTCACCGTGTGCGATCACCTTGGCGATCAGCGCGTCGTAGTGCGCGCTGACCTCGCCGCTAAGGTCGATTGCCGCGTCGGTGCGAACACCTTCGGCGGCAACGAAGCGCTCTATCGTGCCGGTCGACGGAGCGAAGTCGGCGGTGGGGTCTTCGGCATAGATCCGCGCTTCGATGGCGTGACCCGACGGTGCCGCGATCGCCGCTTGGTCCGGCAGCGCGCGACCTGCGGCGACGTCGAGTTGTAGCTCTACGAGGTCGAGGCCGAGGACCGCTTCGGTGACAGGGTGTTCGACCTGAAGGCGTGTGTTCACCTCAAGAAAGAAGAACTCGCCTGTCGGTGCCAACAAGAACTCGACCGTTCCAGCGTTCGTATAACCGACGGCGTGGCCGGCACGCAGCGCTGCCTCGTGCAGAGCACTGCGAGTGTTCGCGTCGATCGAAGCCGACGGTGCCTCCTCGATGACCTTCTGATGACGACGCTGAATCGAACATTCGCGCTCGTGTAGGTGGATGACACGACCGTGTCGATCACCAAAAATCTGTACCTCGATGTGACGCGACGGCGCCACGAACCGCTCGAGGTACACCGTGCCATCACCGAACGACGCTGCGGCCTCACGCGAGGCAGCTGCGATCGACTCGACGAGGGAGTCCTCATCTTCCACCAAGCGCATGCCACGTCCGCCACCCAGCGCCGATGCCTTCACCAGT
>JADFOM010000362.1:2444-2750 GCA_022562835.1 Acidobacteriota bacterium
AGGGGGTAGCCAACATTTCCAGCCGCCGACGCAACATCGTGCCCCGACATCTCAACCGATACCTCGGCTGACTCGAGGAGCGGGATGCCCGCAGTTTGCATGATGCGCCGTGACTCGAGCTTGGAACCCAATGCTGCGATCACGTCGGGTTCGGGGCCCACGAAACACAGTCCAGCGTCGAGCGTTGCCTGCGCGAAGTCGGCTCGCTCGGACAAGAATCCATAGCCGGGGTGAATCGCATCTGCGCCGCTGCGCAACGCCGCCTCGATGATGGCCTCGCCGTTCAGGTAGGACTCATCGGGTGCC
>JADFOM010000363.1 GCA_022562835.1 Acidobacteriota bacterium
CTCCCGTCGCGGCACATTCTCGCATCGCCACGCCGTACTCGTCGACTACGAGACGGGCGAGGAGTTCATCCCCCTCCAGACGCTCGAGTCCGACCAGACAAAATTCTGGATCTATGACTCCCTGCTCAGCGAGTACGCAGCGATGGGCTTCGAATACGGCTACGCGTCGGTCAATCGTGACGCGCTGGTGTGCTGGGAGGCGCAGTTCGGCGACTTCGTAAACGGTGCACAGATCATCATCGACCAGTTCCTCGTCGCAGGCGAGGACAAATGGTCTGAGTACAACGGACTCGTGCTGCTGTTGCCCCATGGGCTCGAGGGCCAAGGCCCCGAACATTCCAGTGGTCGTATGGAACGGTTCCTGTTACTCGCCGCAGAGGACAACATCCAGATCGTGAACGCCACCACCGCAGCGCAGTATTTCCATCTCCTGCGCCGCCAGGTCCTTCAAACCAAACACCGGCCACTCGTAGTATTCACCCCCAAGTCAATGCTGCGGGCGCGCGCGTCGCGCTCGCAGGTTGAAAGTCTGATAAATGGCACGTTCGAGGAAGTCCTCGACGACCCAAACCCGCCGGACACAGGATCGGTAAGACGGGTCATCTTCTGCACGGGCAAGGTTGCGTTCGAGGCGATCGCCGCCCGCGACAAGGCTTCGGCGCCCGCCGCTGTCGTACGCGTTGAGCAGGTCTATCCGTGGCCGGAGGCCACTGTCGCCAAGATCATGGAGCGGTACCAGAACGCGGTCGAGATCGAATGGTTGCAGGAAGAACCGGAGAACATGGGAGCATGGAACTTCGTCAAGGGACGCCTTTATGAGTGTTTCGACGACTCTCATCGCATCTTTCGTGTCTCTCGTTTCGAGTCGGGATCACCCGCGACGGGTTCGGCTCGCATCCACGCTCAAGAACAGCGTGAGCTAATCGAGCGTTCGCTCGTCGACTTGTAGGCCGCGTGAAAACCGAGGACCACATTGCACTGCATGCTCGCACCATCGGTGATCGCATCGCGGTCATCGATGACCAACCGGGCCGTCGCTCGGTCACGTTGACATACCGCGAGCTTGACGCGGCCGTCAACCGGCTCGCCAATGCGCTGATCGAACTCGGCGTGAAACGAGACGACTCCGTACTGTGGTGTGGCCCCAACTCTGTGGTGACCCTGACGGCGATACACGCGGCGCGCAAGATTGGCGCCGTGTCCGTACCGCTTCCCTACCGTCTCACCCATAGCGAGGCGAGCTACATCTGTGAACACAGCGACGCCACCGTCGCGATCGTCGATGCCGAGTATCGGGGCCTTCTCGACGATGCCCCCGACAACATCACTGAGATCATCGTGTTCGACAACGCAGAGGATGCGCGGCTGGCTGACGATGACATCGATTACGCGACGTTGCCGGACGATTTCTCTTCGCCGCCTGCCCAACTGGCTGATGAAGCCACACGGTTGATGATCTACACCTCCGGTACCACGGGCGTGCCCAAGGGCGCAGTGCGAAGCATCGGTGGCGCTGCCAACCAGTTCGGTGCGCTGCTGGAGTTGTTCGGGTGGCCCGGCACAAACGTCGTCTTCTTGACCACCGGTCCGCTGTATCACTCTGGGCCATCTGGTTTCGCCCTTCGATCGATGCTGGTGGGTTCGACAGTCGTACTACAGCGCAAGTTCGACGCTGAGGACTGGCTGCGCCTCGTCGACACATACGGCGTCACCGCGACCTTCTCGGCACCGACACCGATACGGCGGGTTGTCGAACTCGATGCCGAGGTTCGTGCGCGTTACGACACATCGACGATGCACACAATGATCGCCAACGCAGCCCCGTGGACGACGTCACTCAAGCAGGCATACGTCGACGCACTCGGTCAGGAGTCACTCTGGGAGGTCTACGGCTCGACCGAACTTTCGGTTGTCACCGTGCTCGAACCCCCCGATCAGTTACGCAAACCTGGCTCGTGCGGACGACCCGCCCCAGGTGTGGAGATCCGCCTGTACGCCGAGGATGACTCGATCGTGGACGAGGTGGGCGTGCCGGGTGAGGTATTCGTGCGTTCCGCAGGCGTGTTCGAAACCTACCACCGAGATCCCGAGCGATTCAGCGAGGACCATCGCGATGGTTTCCAGACCTGCGGTGACATCGCGTACGTCGACGAGGAGGGTTTCTACTTCATCTGTGATCGCAAGAAGGACGTGATCATCAGCGGCGGCACGAACATATATCCGGCCGAGATCGAAAACGTCCTCGACGCATGCCCAGCGGTTAACGAGGTGGCAGTGATCGGTGTCCCCGACGAGGAATGGGGCGAGGCGGTCTGCGCGGTCGTCGTCAAGACCGACCCCTCTGCCGACGACGTTGAAACAATGACGGCGATTCGCGCATTCGGGCGTGAGCAACTGGCCGGCTACAAGACCCCTAAGTTGATCCGCTTTATCGACGAGCTACCGAAGACGGGTACCGGCAAGGTTCTCAAGCGTGTCCTCCGCGCGGATCACACATCTTGAAGATTCTGCAGTGAACCCATTGGTGTCAGACACCGAGGTTTCGCGTAGGCCGAAGAGTCAGACCGGGTGACCAAGGATCGATTCAAGTTCGGCTATTGCGACGTCGGGATCGGTGACCTTGATCGTCTTCATGCCCATTGCTCTGGCCGGCTTGAGATTGACGCCGAGGTCATCGAGCATCACACACGCAGCGGCCTCCACTCCTAGCGCTTCGAGCGCGAATCGGTAGAACCGCTCGTCGGGCTT
>JADFOM010000364.1 GCA_022562835.1 Acidobacteriota bacterium
CACCGGCTCCATCGGCAGATCCGTCCGTAACTTGTGCCGTAGTGGTCGTTGAACTTGTGTCGATTGTGGTGATGCCCGATGACGAGTCATCGATGCCCAGATCTGCGAGCCAGCCAGCGAGTGACACATCGTCGTCTTCTCGGATGACCTCTCGAGAACCGGCATAGTCGCTACCGAGATGCAGATGCGTCACGCCGGTGCCCTCCACGATCAGCACGGTCGGTAGTTGGGTCAACCACGATCCGACGGTGCGGGCTGCGCCGAGGCGGTCAGGGGACACGATGAGGACCGTGTCCTCGGCATCAACCTCGAGTCCAAGAGCCTCGGGTTCGGTCTCGTCGAGAACGAACCCGACGTCGCTCAGCGCGTCGATCTCGGGTTCGTCGCCGTCGATGGTCAGCAGAACCGATGAAGCGTCGCTGAGTGACGATTCGCCGCGGAAGATGTCGAGCACCGAGTCAGCCTGGTCCTCGATGATGCCGAGATCGAAGGTCCCGTCGGTGTAGTCATAGACCGGCAGCGACAGCCGTTGGAGATTCTCAGGGGTGAACCCCGCGAACGACTGCGCTAGGTCGATCATTTCCTGAATGCTCGTCGCGTCGTCAAGCTTTATCGCGTTGGCGTCCTCGATCCCGTTGAGGAACTGCCGGATCGAGGAGGGGTTGCGGCCGATCTTGTTCACGGCCTTGTCTGCTGCCAATACCAGGAAATCGCGTTGTCGTTCGCTGCGCCGGAAGTCGTCGCCACCCGTGATGACCCACTCGTCGTCTATCAACTCTGCGTAGCTTCGTCCGCGCACGTAGGCGAGCGCCTGGTCGCCATCGAGTATCCAACAGCCGGCCGCTGGGATATAAAGACCGGAACCGTCGTCTCGAGCCGCGTACTCGAAGTAGACCGACACCCCGTCGATCGCGTCGACCAGTTTCGCAAACCCGGCGAAGTTGATCTCGAGGTACTTGTGGATCGGAATGTCGAGGTTGTTGATAATTGTCTGGCCGAGTTCGATCTGTCCGGCTCCGCTGGCTTCGCCGAGGCCATAGGCGGCGTTGATCTTTCCTGATCCGGCAGTCGCGTAGTCGACGCGGAGGTCGCGGGGAATGGACAACACGGCGGCCTGGCCCGTTTCGGGATCGAAGCGCAACACCATAAGTACGTCAGTAAGTTGAGAATCCAGATCTCGATCCTCGAGAATAGGATCATCGGGGTCGATGCCCTCGGAGTTGTCCGTGCCCACGAGTAGGTAGTTGACCGGCTCGCCAGCCTGCACGTCGACAGCTTCGCCCTCGGGCGTTTCAAGTGCGAAGTGCACGCGGGGAATGGCTGCAGCACCACGATCGAATTCGTGCAGCGAGTAAGCGGCCAGGGCCAGACCGGCGATGACGACGAGCGCGAGGAGCACGAGAGCACGCTGCGGCCACGATCGCCGTAGTGCCGAGGCCCCTGATTCCGGTTGATTCACAGTGCGCGATCTTAGCGGTCAGCCATCGCTGGGATGGGGCGGGGATACATCGGGCGCACGTCGACCATAGACACCTCGGAGACGACTCAGTTATCGGAAATGTTGCGCAGGTGCACAACGTCACCAACTCGAACCGTGACCTCGTCGCCGGAGCGTTCGACCACCAAGGCACCGTCGGCCGCGATGCGTCGTGCCTCACCCACGATTGTCTCATCCGCGCACTCGACGCGCACCGTGCGACCGATGGTCGCGCAGTGCTGTTCGTAGAGGTCGCGACGGTGTTGTGGCGAACCTCGGAGATGTTCGGACATTCGTCGAAGCAGGTCGATGGCCAACTCAGCGCGGTCGGTCGGTGCGCCGAGCGACGCGAGGTCGATCGAACCAGCTGGGCCATCGCCGTGCCAGTCGACGTTTGTGCCCATGCCTACGACAACTGCACGCAGCTCGGATCCTTCGAAGACAGCCTCAGCCAACAACCCAGCGAGTTTTTCGTCGCCGACCATGACGTCGTTCGGCCACTTCAGCTCGACGTCGGCCCCCTGTGCTGCACAGTGTTCGACGAGCGCCAGTGCCAGCGATATCTGTGTTCTGTGCGGTTCGGACGGTTCTCCGCGCTCGCGGACGGACATAAGAAGGGAGGTCCCGGGGTCTGCCTGCCAACGGCGACCGAGCCGCCCGCGCCCCGCCGTTTGGACGTCCGCTATGAGAACGCGTTCGCCATATTCCGAAGCCTCTAACAGGTCGGAGTTGGTCGAGCCGGTCTCCTCGACCCAACTCACGTCCGAAAAGCGGTGACCGCGCAGAGCCTCTTTGACCTTGTTTTCGTTGAGTTTTGCCGTACTTGCGGGCAGGGTTCGCACCTTTGGTCGCTGTTGGGTAACCATATGGCGTGTTTTCCAAGGTCCTCATCGCCAACCGAGGCGAGATCGCGGTGCGAGTCATTCGCGCATGTAGTGATCTCGGTATCGGCACCGTCGCCGTCTACAGCGATCTCGATCGCGACGCACTGCATGTGCGCCTCGCGGACGAGGCGTACGCTTTGGGCGGTCAGACAGCTGCGGAGAGTTATCTCAACACCGAAGCGATTCTCGACGTCATCGAACGCAGCGGCGCTGATGCCGTTCACCCCGGATACGGGTTCTTCTCAGAGAACGCCGACTTCGCCAAGGCCATCGAAGAACGCGGCGTCGCCTTCATTGGCCCGCGTCCTTCAGCCATTGAGGTCATGGGCGACAAGATCTCTGCTCGTGAAGCCGCCGAGAAGGTCGACGTCGCCAG
>JADFOM010000365.1 GCA_022562835.1 Acidobacteriota bacterium
GGGAGGAAACAGCCACCCTGGCGGAGTTCGTCGCGCCAACGCTTCACTACTTTGTCGATGGTAGAGAGTGCGCGAGGAAGGTATGGGGCCACCGCCGCCCATTCCGACTTCCCTGCCTGGATGTCTCCACGGATTTGGGCGAGCACGGAATCCGCCATCTCACGCCCTTCGAAATAGAGACGTTGATCGACTCACTCAATCGCCGTGCCACGCCTCATCGTCCGTGGTGGGGCCCTGATCCGCGCACGGAGGTGGACTTCGTGCAGGTCGCCGAAACGAAACGCATCATCGTCGCCCACAGCCCTTCCGCATTGGCCGCGCTCGATGGAGTTCGCGTCGCTCGCTATGGATTTGGCTTCACGTTGGTGTTGGAGTCGCTAAAGCCATGGATGCTCGATCCTGTGCTTACCCCGCAGAGGTCTTGGTACCAGGCGTATCCACGGGTGGGCAGATCGGTCCGGATCTGGTGCGTGTCGACGTCGGGTTTGCCAACGGTGCAACCGCGACGAACGGTGTGGCTCGACCGCGCTGGGATGTCGAAAAGCCGGCAACACCTGTGCTGGTACATCTGGGATCCCGCGTCGAGGCGACCGAGATCAATGATCGACGGGTCGACGATCACCGCATCGTCGTGAGTGACTGGTGGGTGTGGCCCCTGCCGGTGCAGGGTGACGTCGATGTGACGGTGTCCTGGCCGAGCGAGTCGATCGATGGGTCTGCGAAATTCGACTCGCGGCCGGTTGTGCGCCGCGCCGCGGCCTTCGGCGTCTGAGCTGTCGTCCAGTTCGGGTCTTTCTGACCCTTCGGTCGCCTCAAGGGTGTCGCCGATTGTCAGGACAACAGGATGGATGGGCCCGCGGGTCGGCACTTGGAGGCGCGCTAGAATCTGTTCTAGTTTCATGCCGTGACCAAACTCGAATCGATTGATTACACGCTCGAGTATCCGTACACCAGGTCTACGGGGCCCGTCTGGGGTCCGTTCCTGACCGGATTACGCGACGGCAAGATCCTCGGTGCGCGCATCGGGAACAAGATCTATTGTCCGCCACTCGAGTTTGACCCCGAAACTGCAGCGGCCGCTGAGCCAGACCTCGTCGAGGTCGGTCCAGGCGGCACGGTGAGCGGTTGGACCTGGGTGACCAAACCCACGACCAAACATCCTTTCGACCACCCGTTCGCGTTCGCACTCATCGTGCTCGACGGTGCCGACACCGCAATGGCGCACGCAATCGATGCCAAGACCGAGGCCGCGATGCGGACAGGCATGCGGGTCAGCGCTCAATTCCGAGACGAGCGGGTCGGCGCGGTCACAGACGTTTACTTCGTGCCAGAAGCCGATGCGGTCGATCAGGAGATCGCCGCTGGCGACGAGCCCGTCGCGATCACAATTCATTCGATTGGCGTCGACATATCCGAGCCGCTGTCGCCACATCGTGTGCGCTTCGCAGAAGGGCTGCGCAACGGCAAGATCATCGGGCAAAAGAGCCCCACGTCGGGACTCGTGTACGTGCCGGGTCGGGGTTACGACAACATGGAACGCGTCCGAATGGACGAGTCCTGCGACGTCGAGGTCGCCGATGTCGGCACCGTCGTGGCATACACGACGATCTCACCAATCCAATATCACGGCCAGACCGAGACCGAACCCTATATTCGCTGTTCGATCCTTCTCGACGGCGCGGACCAGCCCCTCGGTGGCATCGACATCCGCGACATGACACCCGAGGAGTTCCGCACGGGGATGCGTCTGAAATGTGTCTGGCGTCCACCTGAGGAACGCGACTACTCCGACCTCGACAATCGCGGCGGTGGATTGACCGAAGGCGTGTACGAGCGTTGGGAACCAACCGGCGAGCCGGACGTTGACTTCGAGTCGATCAAGGAGCACACGTGGTGAACTCGAGCGAAGATATCGCCATCGTGGGCTGGGCGCAGACGCCCGCCTACGAGCGGTACCTCGACAGTGAACCGACACTCATCATGGATGTCGTCAACGCGATCATCGGCGACGCGGAGATCGACCGCAGTGACATCGATTTCACAATCGCTGGATCGTGCGACTACCTGTCCGGCATGCCATTTGCGTTCGTCATGAACATCGACGGCGTCGGCGCATGGCCACCAGTCTATGAATCGCATGTGGAAATGGACGGCGCCTGGGCGCTGTTCGAGGCGTGGATCCGGCTTCAGGTTGGAGACATCGACGTAGCTCTGGCGATGGGGTCGGGCAAGTCCTCACCCGGCAATCACCAGGCTGTGTTTGCACTGCAAAACGATCCATATGTCATGGCGCCGCTGGGGCTCGACCCGCACTCACTCGCCGCAATCCAGGCACGGCAGTTGATCGAAACCGGCAGAATCAGCGAAGCGGGTATGGCCGAAACCGTGCGCGCTCGTCATGGCGCCGCTGCCAAGAATACGAACAGCCTCGTCGGTGGTGATACCGACGTCGAGACCTTGCTTTCGGTAGATCCGGTGCTGTCGCCGTTACGTCCCCATGACCTTCCTGCCATAGCCGACGGCGCTGCGGCGGTCTTGCTCGCGCGCGGCGACAAGGCCCGTGAACTGTCCGACAACCCGATCTGGATCTCGGGCATCGATCATCGCATCGAGTCACATCACCCCGGTCTACGGGACCTGACCCAGTCGCCGTCGACAAGACTTGCGGCCGAGTCACTCGGAATCGCCGACAAGGGTGTCGACGTGGCCGA
>JADFOM010000366.1 GCA_022562835.1 Acidobacteriota bacterium
TCCCCACCGGGACCCAAGACTCTGAGCTGCATTCATTGCTCCGGGATTGCCACTTCCAACGCTGCGAAGGTCATCTTCGGATCCTGAGCGGCGAGCGACAAAATCTGCGACCGGTGTCGAGCCAGCCAAATAACCCAAGGCCGCCGCCGTCCCGACGCCGATCGCTTGCGAGCGCCATGACCTTGGTTTCACAACATCACGCTACTCCTCTGGGCGCTCCCACTGATCTCTGCGGAACGCGCAGGCGGAATCCGTCGCCGGAGCTGGTAGAACCTTCGTCGTACCCACTCGGTACGGGCCCCCATCGTCCAGCGGCCTAGGACGCCTGCCTTTCACGCAGGTAACACGGGTTCAAATCCCGTTGGGGGTACGGCGTCGTAGTCATTCGCTTGTTCTCACCGGTCGCCAACGCGCGCTGGCCCGGCGGGCGACGTCGGCTGGTGTCCAACCGTTGAACCTCTGTCTCGAGGATCGAGAGTGACTAGGCCTCGAGAACGACGATCGTGTCGAGTTCACCCGTTGACTCGTCGTAGGAACGCACGCTGATCGCGTCGGCAACATCCCATTTCGTCGAGCTGACCGAGGCCATCGGCAATGCCGCCGTTTCGAATGACCCGACATCATCGAGTGCAGCGGTGAAGCTCTCGACCGTAAGGTCCGGTCCCGCCGCGGTGGCCGCCAGCTCTAGGAACTCGACCTGGAAACATGCCGACGTGACCGGTCCGAGATTGGTCAGGTCGTCGTCACCGGGATTGGCCAGCGCAACCTCGTCTGGACGTAACTCGTTCCAGCGGTCGACGCACTCGACGGTGGGTTCGTGTCCGCTCTCGTAAGGGCTGACCGAGCCTCCGACGTAATTCACCAGTCGAAGCTCGGCATCGGTAGCGCCCTGATCGGACCAGAATTCGCTCAACACATCGGGTGAGGTGGTCCAAACAGGAGTGGCAAACGCGTTTCGGTTGAAGGCTGCCAGATACGCGACGTTGTCGCTGAGATTGATCGACTGCGTTACACCCTCGGCATCGAACTTCTCGACGAACACGTCGAGTTCCTGGGCAAGCCCGACCTGATCGATCTCGTTGGCCGTCGCAACCGTCGTCACAACGCTCTCGGCGCCGGCATCGAGCAGAACTGTCTCGAACTCGTCCATTCTCACCCCATCACGCCCGTAGATACTCACGACCTCACCCTCCACAGCGTCGGCGTCCTCCATCGCTGCGAGGATCGATTCGTCGGTCCGCATAGGCGACTTACCCTGATGGATTACCGGCACGGTCGATTCCTCGAAAGTGGCGTCGGTCAATGATTGAAGAGCGCCGATGAACGGCGTGTCGGCCCGCTTCGTGTAACACCACACGTTCTCCGCCGGGCGCTGGGTGCCCAACACGAGGAAGACTTCTTCGTCCTCGACAAGCTGGGTGCACGCAAGGTCGGAGTCAGCGGCCGAGACCGGCGAGATGAACTTGTAGATCGGTTCGACCTGTCGGCCGAGAATGCCTCCGGCCTCGTTCAGCGCGTCGAAGGCCACGTCGTAATGCGCCTGTTGATCGCCGAAACCGACGTCCACGCCCAGCGCGAGGATCGCATCGAGGTCGAACAGCACAACACCAACCTTGATCGTGTCCTTGGTGACTCCCCGATAGCTGGCACTGAGCTCGACGTCGTCGACAGTCGTGGTCGACGACTGCTCCTCGTTTTCGGTGTCGGACGAAGTCTCGACGATCGTCGTGGACGAGTCCTGCCCGTTGGTCGACCCGTCATCGTCGTCGCCGCAGCTCACTACGAACAACGCCAAGCAGGCAACGAGTGCGAATGATCGAAACAGCCGAGGCGAGGTCATAGTCAAATCTAGACACACTTGAGGTCTGCGGTCAGATCCGCTCGGCCCGCAACACTCACGGCGCGGGGATCGTGCTCACACGTAGGCTCCGGGGGAGGCCTTGGCCCAGTCGTCGGCCCAGGAGCGCCGTGCTCCGTCGACCAGCTCGCCGGGCTCTAGCCATTCATACAGCTCGGCGTAGCTGCGAGTGGTTGTGGGGTCAATTCTTTTCATCAAGAAGGACGGATCGAGCTGATCAGGGCTGTCGAGTCCCATCGCGGCGAGGAGCTGGTTGAAGCTGGCCACGGTGTTGCGGTGGAAGTTGTGAACGCGATCGGCCTTGTCCGCCACGACCAAGCCACGCACCCGGCGCGGGTTCTGCGTTGTGACTCCTACGGGACAAGTATTGGTTTCACAGCGCATGGCCTGAATGCAACCCAGCGCCATCATCATCGCCCGAGCCGCGTTGGTGAAATCGGCGCCTTGAGCGATGCGGGCTGCGATGGCGCTGCCACTGTCGATCTTTCCCGCTGCTCCGATTTTAATCTGGTCGCGTAGTCCCGCGCCCACCAATGCGTTGTGAATGAATATGAGGCCATCGGTGAGTGGCATCCCGACGTGATCCTCGAACTCGAGAGGTGCTGCGCCGGTGCCGCCCTCACCACCATCCACCAAAATGAACTGGGGATGAATGCCAGTGGCCAACATCGCCTTGCAGATGCCCAAGAACTCAGTGGGCCGACCCACGCAAAGCTTGAACCCAGTTGGCTTCCCGCCGGACAGTCGGCGCAGGTCGTCGACGAACTGGAGGAGTTCCTCCGGTGTCGAGAATGCTGTGTGGTACGGAGGTGAGACACACTTCACGCCC
>JADFOM010000367.1 GCA_022562835.1 Acidobacteriota bacterium
CCGAGCCTCAACAAGGTGACACTGTTACCTAATGACAACCAACGAGCTGTGCCTCTACGCCGCCTTCACCGACACTCCAACGGGCGGAAACCCCGCTGGGGTATGGCTCGGCGCTGAGTTTCCCTCAGACGAGGCGATGCTTCGAATCGCGGCCGAAGTCGGGTTCTCCGAGACGGTATTCGCCGTACCGGCCGGCCAAGGGTCACTGAATATTCGCTACTTCAGTCCCAAAGCCGAAGTGCCGTTCTGCGGACACGCGACGATCGCACTCGGTGCCCGACTCGCTCAAGAGAGCGGACCTGCCACATACCTCCTGCACACGAAAACAGGAGACGTTCCCCTAGACGTCGACTATGACCATGGGCTCGCCTCGGCACGTCTCACATCGGTCGAACCCAACAGTCACAGCGCCGACGCCACGCTCGTGTCCGAGGTCCTCGAACTCCTGGGCTGGTCATTGGATGAACTCGACCCAAACCTCACGCCAGCTATCACCTTTGGCGGTGCTTACCATCTCCTCCTCGCCGCCGCGACTCGGGACCGGTTGAGTCGAGTCGACTACGCGTTCAACGAGATGCGCTCAGTCATGGAATCGAACGATCTCACCACAGTCAATCTCGTGTGGAAAGAGAGCGAGGCAACCTACATTTCTCGCAACCTATTTCCCGTAGGAGGCGTCGTCGAAGACCCAGCGACCGGCGCAGCAGCCGCCGCATTTGGCGGCCACCTCCGCCACCTCAATCCAGCTCTCGCTCCCACAACCATCATCATCAAACAAGGAGACGATATGGGTCGACCATCGCGACTACAGGTCCACATCCCACTCCACGGAGGCATCGAAGTCTCCGGTCAAGCCGTCGCCATCTCGAAATGACCGGGGCGATGACGGCCGTCGCGCTTATGTTGTGACGTCTTCGCTCTCTCGTTTGAGCCCGTCCAGCAGACCGCCGAGTCCCTTCATGAGTTGCTTGTGGGTCGTCCTCTTCGCGACGCGGCCAAGACCGTTGAGCTCGTAGCTGTAATGGAGCGTGACCCGGGTCCCCTCGCTGGTCTCAGTTAGCTCAAAGTCCGCCGTCCCAGCGCTGATGGGCAACTTGGACATGTTGTGGAGGTTGATCGTCATGCGCTGGTGAGGCTCGTAGCAATCGATCCGTTCGTTCACGCCACCGAACGGTGCAAGCTGGCAGTAGCGCGTCGCGCCCTTGCCGACCGGACCGGTCGACGTGAGTCGCGACGTTTTGACGCCGTCGTTCCAGCGTTGGATGTCGCCGAAGTCGTCGAGGATATTCCAAACGGTCTCAACCGGGGCGTTGATTTCCTCGGTGATCGTGAACTCACTCACGGTGTTCCTCCCTAGTTGAGATGGGCATGTTTCGTGATCGCGTCAAGTGCGGCTTGCGGGTCCTCCGCGGAAACGCCGACCCGAAACAGCCAGCCCGCGTCAAGCTCGATCGCCTGGCTCCGTCGACGAAGGTTGGGGTCGGTGAGTGTAGTCGTTCACCCTGCTGGGTGAGGCGCCTTCACCTCTGCCGCTAGGGAGTTGTGTGATCTCGCAGCCCTATCGCAGGAACGAACTTCCGCATGCCGTCTACGCAGCGTTCGACGTGGTCGAGTCCGTCGGTGTCCCACACATCATCGTTGCAGACCTCAAGAGACCAGGGCACGGTTGCCCCGGCCGCCGTGATCGCCTCGACAAAACCTGCCACATCGAACTCCCCGTCGCCGGGCACTACGCGATTGGTCAGACAATCTTGGAAGTAGTCGAGGTTTTCAGCAACTTGTGAGCCGTCGCTCATCTGAAGTGCCATGATCCGCTCGGCCGGGAGTTGGGCGATCAGAGCAAGGTCGGCAGCTCCGCGCTCGTGATGCCAAATATCGACGCATACGCCTCCGTTAGCCCGATCGGCGAGAGTGGCAATCTCCAGCGCATCGCTGGCTGAGAAGATGTTCGTGAAGGGTAAAAACTCGAGCCCTGTTACCAGACCGTGCTCCGCGGCACGATCACAGAACCGACCGAATGCCGCACCGGCATCGTGCACCGACCCCGCGTACGGCCCGATCGCTTGCACGTAGCGACATTCGAACTCATCGGCCATTCGCCAGGCGGTCGCTTCGACCGCCAAATACCGCTCGGACGTTTCGATCTCGGGATCGGCCCATCCTGCGAGCACCTCGATCTCGGCCAGGCAAACGGCATGCTCATCGAGCAGCTCATGGAGTCCGTTTGGGGCAAAGCCACTCGATTCGAGCGAACGATATTCGCCGACGTACATGCCGATTCCGGCACAACCTCCAGAACCGGCGGCCCGTACCCTTTCAACGATGTCGTGATCACGGCCGAGTGAGAAGAAGCTCAGTACGAGGTCGCCGTCATCGAGGTCGCGTGGTTTTCGCAGCGTCACGCGCCTTGGCCTTCGGCCATCGCCCGCTCGGTGAACTTCTGGAACTTGTGCGCATCGAATGCCACCACCAAGCGGGGGTCGGTTTCGATGATCACCCTGTTCGGCGAGTCAAGAAACTTGGCAAAACTTCTTGCGTAGTCCGACGCGTCGGGCTGGTCCGTGCCCGAAAGCGCCGCGTAAAACCACGTCTTGAGCTCGTCGAATCCGTCGTCGCCCGATGCGTGTACGACCGAATCGCCACGGTAGGTCGCAGTTTTGCCGCCACTATTGATGACT
>JADFOM010000368.1 GCA_022562835.1 Acidobacteriota bacterium
AGGCTTGTAGGTCTATCGCACGAGGATCGACCAACCTGAAGAACGCTCCCGTGCAGTTGTTAGTCAGGAATGGTCTGATAGGAAGTAGGTCAGCGAGTTGATTAGTCCGTCGTTCACCTCGAACAGATCGATGACGTGAAGCGGCGCCATGCCTGTCAAAGCGATGACAATCTCGGCTGCCACGCGAGAGCCGTCGACCATCAGAGCCCCGACGACGGTCGGGCTCGGTGAAGCGCTCTCCAGCGACTCCCGGTAGAACTCCGCGATGGCGTCTCTACCGGTGACTGTCGTACCGAGCCCGACCAATGATGCATCGAGAGCGAATAGCTCCGCGATCGCCGGGTCTTTCGCCGAGACTCGCCGGAAGTACTCTGTAACTACTGTCCTGGGCTGGTCGGTCATGTCACCGCCCTTCTCTGGACCTCCACAGCTTCACACGTGACGTAGTCACTGGACGAAACGACCACAGAACCGGGATTCGGTCGGCCCAACGATGTCTGGCTTGGGTAGCGGTGCCTCGAACGGATGTTGGCGGTGGAGGCAGACGTTCGGTGGCAGGTGTCGACTGCCCTAGACGCTGAGGGGGTTGTTCCACGCCTCACCGGCGGCTATCCGCCGACGGATCTCGCGGTTGGCGTCACGCGCAGCCCTCAGACCCTCGACATCGGTATAGGCAATCTCGCCGTTGGGGTCGCGCACTGCGATCATCCACGGATGCCCGAACACAAATCGGCCGAGACTGACAGCCGCGACGACAACGAGGAAGAAGACCAACTCGAGTGCCAACAGGATGGCGAGGAACAAGGCCACAATCACAAACACCATGGCTGCGAGTCCAGCGATCACCAGCCCGCCTTCAAGGAGGAAGAAGACGAGGTCAAAGAAGCCGTCACTGTACCGTTCGCGTTTGGGCTCCCCGATTGCCTTAGACGATCGTTTCGGGCGGCGGGTAAAGACCCGTCGTGCAAGACCGATCTCGGTGGAAGGATGGCCCCACACAATTCTGGTCGACCAGGTGTCACCCTTCGGGTCTTTGACGTCGCGAGATTTGTGGTGGTCGCCCCGGACCCCGCTGGCGAGCGCCCACACGCCGAACACAATGCCCGCGGCCAGGATTGCCACGAAACTTGCTCCGATTACTGAGTCCACCATGCTCCTGATTCGTGGGCATCGATGGCCACAATTGCCACCACAAGCCGGCGCACTAACACCCAAGGTGAAGAACCCATGTGAAAGGCGTCGGCTTGCATCGACCCGGGTTGAGGTTTCCCAAGACCTGCCAACTACCGGCATGCACTGCGGGAGTGCTTTTGATCGCAAATGTGAGCGACCGTTCCGGCCGCCGGCCAGATGGTGCACCACACAACTTGGATGCCGGGTCGGGCGAACTAGCCGCGGGTGTCTCGCTCACTCACGCTTAGTTGGTAGATCAGCTCAGCGTCGTCCAAACCACCGATCAGCTCGAAACCGTTCTTGGCAAGCACCCGCGCCGACGCTGGGTTGGATCTTGTAACGCCGCCCGTAAGTGTCTGGATCCTCGGCTGTGAACGCGCCCAACCGACGAGCCCGCCGACCACCTCACTGGCCAACCCGTTGCCCCACACCGCCTCGTCAAACAGATAGCCGATCCGCAGATCAATCAGCGACCCTTCGCTAACGGCGGTCTCGAACAGGATCACCAGACCCAGCGGGTCGCTGGATTGGCTGTCGAGCACCAGCAGGGTCGGAGACTCGCCGTCTCGCTCATCGATCCACGCTCGACACCGATCGAGCGAGTACTCACCGTGCCATTGCGCTGGAAGCGCTCGAGTCGACTCCTCGGTCAATATTCCGGCAACGGCTCGAACGAGATCAAGGCTCTGCTGATTAGCGACGCTGTGCCATTCGCCAACACGAAGCCGATCTGTTTCGAAGCCACAACCCGTGAGTGAGGACTCATGCACATATCCATACTGCCACTGCGGCGTGAACCCGGCGCCACGCGAACCGAACACAGCGTCTCGCTAGGAGGGCCGCTGCGAGATGTGACTTGGCCTGAACTATCGAGCCGTGATGACCGTGAGTTCGACAGGGTCGCGGATGCCTTGCATCTCGGTGCCACCGAATACTGCGAAGCGTATGTCACATTCGACACAGCCTTCGCCAAGACTGCCAGGAAGGCAACCAAACTCCCACTGCAAACAGTGCCTCACACTAGACCAGAGGACTGGCAACAGATCGGCCTACCCCTGATTCTACCAGCAGCCAATCGTTTGATCCAATTTGATCGGTCCCACAAGGAAGTTATCACAGACCTTCATCCTGAATCAATCCATCTGCACCTCAGCGCATTGCCCCTACTATCACACCCTGACCTTGCAGTCATTAAATACATGCACGGTAGAGCATGTATGAGATCATTTGCCTTCTGGAACCAATACAAGTACGATGTCTTCCACCAAGTGTGCAAACAACTCCACCCTCTAGACTTGTTCTCTGCCATCGCGTTTTGTCCCAAGTTACAATTCTGTTCCAAAGCACTACGAGAGGGCTACAAGGATCTCGCTCCAAATATTCACCAGTGGTGGGAGACTGCCTCCTCGGCAGTGAGGGGTATGAGCACGACCAAAAGGGCTTAGTCGTCCAGAGCAGCATAAGGGCGACATGTTCCTTCGGG
>JADFOM010000369.1 GCA_022562835.1 Acidobacteriota bacterium
TCGGCGCCGGCCGCTACCGCCTCTTTGAAAGCGAACATTGTCGAGTGCGGCGCTGACTGGTCACCGCCAGCGTGGGCGATGTTGAGCGCTACAGCCGGTGCCAACAGTTCCTCGATGGATGGTGCGCCTTGAGCGACTGTCTGCGTCGTGGTCGACGAGACCGCCTCGCTGGTCCCGGTGGTGTCTGCCGTGGTACTCGAGTCGTCATCGTCGCCGCACGCGGTCGCCAGGGACGCGACCAGAACACAAATGAGCATGGGTGCCGCGAAACGTGTGCGCATGACGCGAGATGGTAGCAACGGATCTGTGCGGGCGGCGCTGACTACCAGGTTGGGACTTAAGTGCCCATGCGCACATGCCGAAGTATCCGCTGTGACTAAAACAGCCGGAGTGGACCCTGTCGGGAGTAGGGCGTCCACCGAGCACGGCCACACGATCGGTGTGTCATATCAGCCGATCGTCGAACTTCCAGATGCCCGGATTGCCGTCGTTGAGGCACTCGTGCGAGGGGTCGACCCTGGCGTAGAGCTTGACGAAGGAATGTTCGACTCGCCGGAACTGCTCGGGCGGGTGGTCGACCACGTCATTGCCTCGGCCAAAAACCTCGGTGATCTCACGGTGTCGGTGAATCTGTCCGGCCACGATCTATCGAGCACCGCGACGCTTGAGCACACAGGTCGACTTGTCGACCACCTCGGAGTCAAACGTGTGCAGCTCGAGGTGTCTGAGCTGTCCGCCCCATTCGGACCAACAGCGCTGCGGCTGTTGGATCATCTCCGTCTTATCGGGGTTGCGGTGGTTCTCGACCATTTCGGAGCGGGCATGACTGCCACCGCGGTGAGAAGTCATCAATTCGACGGAGTGAAGCTAGACCGCGCGCTCCAGTCGGACCGGCGGCCATCCGCACTGGGAGTAGCCGAAGCGTTGGTGGCGTTCGCAAACAATCTCGGCCTCGAGGTGACAGCAGTGGGTGTGGAGGACGCCGCCGTTCTTGTTGCTCTGACCGACGCTGGTGTGGCGAGATTTCAAGGTCACATGTTCGCCAAAGCGATGCCTGCAGAGTTGATAGCACGGCAACTGAGCTGAATCTGAGCGCGGTCGCATCGGTTCCATGTCGGGTTTGACCGGCCGGTAGCCTGACCCGATGGACGGTTTCGTACATCCCGACTTCCATCGAGTCGCCAAGACCTTTGGTCGGGTTCTGCGAGGCGGCGGTGGCGCAGCGGTCGCGGTGGCGCACAACGGGGAGCCCGTCGTCGATCTCTGGGGCGGTGAACGCGATAGCGATGGCACGCCATGGGATCGAGACACGGTCGCGCTCAGCTTCTCAACGACAAGGGAGTTGTCGCGACGGTCGCAGCACGGCTAGTCGACCAGGGCCGCCTCGACTACGACGACCTCGTCAGCGACTACTGGCCCGAGTTCGCGGCGGCTGGCAAACACGAAATAACGGTCCGTCATCTATTGTCCCATACGGCGGCAATGCATCGAATCGTGGGCGTGGTGAGCGGCACCGAGATGCTCGACTGGGAGCTGACGACGGCTGCACTCGCAGCCGCACCGCCAGCGTGGGAGCCGGGTCTCAAGCCCGGCTATCACGGCATTACCTTCGGATTCCTCGTCGGTGAATTGATTCGCCGAGTGACCGACTTGAGCGTCGGCGATGCCATCGCGGCGGAGATCTGTGTACCGCTGGGGATCTCGAGCGGTATGAGTATCGGGTTGGATTTGTCCAAACGCCACAACAACGCCGAGTTACTCGGCAAATCAGCGACGCGGCGTCTCGACCCAGTCATGACCCGACTTGAACGCACGAAGCGATTCGCAGAGATGGCGGCGGCGTTTCACGATCCGACCTTCTTCGAAATGATGTTCGGTCAGGAGATTCTCGACGCTGAGATTCCCGCCGTGAACGGGGTATTCACCGCCCGCACTCTTGCGAGGATGTATGCGAGCCTCATCAGACGTGGACTGAATCGTTGCTCGATCCGGCGACGTTGGCCGCGGCCACCACGGTTACGACGAATGCGGCCGATGCTGTGCTGCAATTCCCGATGCGCTGGCGTCTCGGATATCACCTGGCAGCAACGTCGCGGGGAGTGCTGCCCCACGGATTCGGCCACTTCGGGTTCGGAGGATCGGGTGCGTGGGCCGACCCCGAATCCGGTCTCGCCGTAGCGTTCGTGACGAACAAGGTCGCCGGCACACCGGTAGGAGACAGCCGGATGCTTCGTCTCGGAACAGCAGCGGTTCTTAGCGCAAAGACCAGATAGTTGGACACGGTCCGCGATGATCGGCTCATCACCGCGCGTTTCGCGATCGTAACGCTGGCAGCGCTTTGCTACTTCATGGGCCTCGGTCTGTTGTTGCCTGTTATTCCGTTGTACATCGCAGGCGACCTGGGGGGTGGAGGTATGGCCATCGGTGTCGCCTCTGCGGCGATGGGTGTTTCCGCCATGGCATTTCGACCATTCATAGGTCCCCTCGGGGACAAGCGCGGTCGACGATTTCTCCTTCAGACGGGGAGTGCTGTGGCAGCGCTTTCGATGGTGTTGCTGGTGTGGGCCGACACGGTGCCACTCGTGGTTGCATGTCGTGTATTGACCGGTGTCGGCGAGGCGGCGGCGGCTAGGGTGGCCAGAGAGGTGGCCAGGA
>JADFOM010000370.1 GCA_022562835.1 Acidobacteriota bacterium
CTGCGGCCGGGCTTGGAGCGGGGCTCGCCGCCGCGCGGAGCGCCCAAGGAGGGTCGGGTCGTGTGCGCATTCTTGGCACGCCCGCCGAGGAGGGTGGCGGTGGCAAGGTTTACATGATCCAACGTGGTGCTTTCGACGAGGTGTCCGCTGCTCTGATGGTGCACCCCGCCGATCAGGATCTCACAGCGATGGACACTATCGCGATGCAGCAACTCGACGTGAGTTACGTCGGCAAGGCAGCCCACGCCGCGGCAGCGCCTCATCTTGGTCGCAACGCTCTCGACGGTGCGGTTCTCGGCTACAACGCGTTGGCCGCGCTCCGCCAACACATCGCTCCGACTGAGCGCATCCACGGCATCTTCACCGATGGGGGAGGCAAGGCAAATATCGTGCCGGATCACGCTGCGATGACCTGGTACGTGCGTTCTCCGAGCGTCGATGGTCTTGCCGACCTCAAGGACCGTGTGCTTCGTTGCATCGAGGCCGGCGCCAACGCAGCGGAGGTTGAGGTCGATTGCACCTGGGTCGAACCGGCCTACTCGGACATGATCGATGACATCGCTCTGCTGGCCTCGTATCGGGCGAACGCCTCGACGCTCGGGCGGGTCGTGGCCGAACCAAACCCTGACACAGCGGTGACTGGCAGCACCGACATGGGCAACGTGTCCCATGTCGTCGCGTCGATTCATCCGATGATCAAAGCCGCACCCTCAGGCGTTGCGATTCACACACCGGACTTCTCACAGCACGCAGCTTCGCCGCTGGGCGATGCCGCAGTGATCGATGGCGCCAAGGCAATGGCCATGACCATCATCGACGTGTGGGAAAAGGGCTAACCGCCGGATTTTGGTTTTTCTGACCCCTAGAGTGCCGAAAAGGGCGCTCAAACGGTCAGAAAAACCGACAATCGGGGTTTAGACGTTGGTGCGGTCCTTGGCGACCTCGTCGAGGTCCTCATACTCAGACGCGGTGTCGGCCCAGTCCTCGAACTGGATCACGCCGATATCGGTGAAGCGATCACGCAGCCAACCATCGCCGGCGTCGAGAAGGCCGAGCTTCTTGCAATTCGGGACGATTTTGGAGAAGAGCAGCTGCTGAAAGACCTTGAGCTCTGGAGGCTCATTGAGCTGATATTCGACCATCTTGCGCACATCGACTCCGAGGCCTTCCCAGATCTCCTGGCGCATGAACCGATCACGCATCCGTAGCGCAGCCTCGAACGCGAACTCCTGTCGCTCACGGATCTCGGCGGAGCTGAAGCTCGCGTAGACCTCCTGTAGCGACAACACACCGAATGCGACGTGACGCGCCTCGTCCGACATTACGTAGCGGAGCAGTTTCTTGAGCAGGGGCTCCTTTGTCGTCTGGTACATGAAACCAAACGCAGCTAGAGCGAGGCCCTCAACCATGATCTGCATCCCGAGGTATGTCATGTCCCATCGGCTATCGGAGACGATGTCGTCGAGCAGCAAGCCGAGGTGGGTATTGCAGGGGTAGATCCCTCCGTCGAGCTTCTGGTCGAGGTACTGGGCGAAGACTTCAACGTGGCGAGCCTCGTCCATGACCTGAGTAGCCGCGTAGTACTTCGCGTCGATCCAAGGCACCGTCTCCACGATCTTCGCCGTGCAGACCAGAGCGCCCTGTTCACCGTGCATGAATTGGCTCATCGACCACTTCAACGATTCAATACCGACCTCGCGCCAATTTTCGTCGCTCATCCCGTACAACGGCGACTCTGGGCTTTCGGCGTAGTAGGCGATCTCCAGAGGGTCCGGTTCGTTCGCGAACTCGTCGAGGTCGACCTCGATCGACCAATCGAGATCGGTCTGCGCATTCCACTGAGAGGTCTTCGCCTTTTCATAGAGCGTGTCGAGACGCGGGCGCGAGCCCTTTTCGTAGTCCCAGGTGAAAATCGCCTCGGCGTGATCCTCCACCGCATGGATTGTGGAGCTTACGTCAGAGTTGAACTCTGAGATCTCCATGATGCGGTCCGCTTCGTTCGCAGTGCCGATCAGATGATCAATTTCAGTGGATGCCATATGTGATCTCCTCGAGAGCCGTCGCATCAGTTATAACGGTTATTATCGACTTGTCAATCGATGCTTGCCAGCTAGCCAGGCAGGTTTCACCCGTTGGGCACTCGTTCAGCAAGACCTTGGGGTCTCAGAATCAACCAGATCTGCCCGCCCGAGCAGTATGCTCGCCCACCGTGACCCCCTATGTCGCCGAGGAATTCAACTCTTCAGAGACCGATGTACTTCGTCGGTACTTCACCAACCTTGACCAGCCCGTCTTCGCGTTGGTCAACCTGCCCGAGGTCGTCAAGGGCGCGCTGTTCGCGCGCTATTCACGATCGGCGAAGAGCCTGCGCAGACTCTTCCTCGATGAATTCGTGGACGATCTCGACATTCGCGGCGACGAGACAATCGATGCCACAACAGGTCTACGGCGCGCCGAGGAGCTCTACGATCGGATCTTCTTCCAATACGGTGACGACAGTGTCGCTCAGCTCGGGGGAGTGCACCTGGCATGTGAGCAGGCATCGAACCTGCTGACCAAGGTTCTCGAGTGGGGCAGGTTGATGTCCTACCTCGAACAATCCACCCGCTATATCGAGTACGACCAGCGGCTCGGTGGTCGCTACCG
>JADFOM010000371.1 GCA_022562835.1 Acidobacteriota bacterium
ACGCGGTGCGCATCGGCGACCTCGAGTTTGAATACGAGGACCAGCTGTGAGCCCGGACATCATCGTTGTCAAGATCGGTACCAGTTCGCTGACCGGCGACAATGGTGCGCTGTCGATGGAAGCGATCGACAAGTTGGTCGATGAGGTTGCGGGACTGATCGAGCTCGGTATGGCGCCGGTCATCGTGTCCTCAGGGGCGATCGGCGCTGGGCTCGAAGAGCTCGGCTTCTCACATTCGAAGCGCCCAGCTGACGCCTTGACACTTCAGGCAGCCTCCGCTGTTGGTCAAGCAGACCTGGTCGGGACCTACAAACGCTCGTTCGCTCGTCACCAAGTTGTCGTCGGTCAGGTGTTGATATCTCCGTACGACTTTTGGAACCGCCAGCAGTATCTGCACGCCAAGGGCACGTTCGCGCGGTTGATCGAGCTCGGCGTCGTGCCCGTGGTGAACGAGAACGATGCGTTGGCCGATGACGCGATTCGATTTGGTGACAACGACCGCATTGCGGCGCTTGTCGCTCAGCTCATCGGCGCGACGCGGCTGGTGCTACTCACCGATACAGCGGGTCTGTTCACCGGTGATCCCAATCTCGACCCCGACGCTTCGTTGATCGAGGAAATCACCGAGATCGATCATCGCCATCGCGCAGCGGCCGGGAGTGCTTCATCTGGCCGCGGGTCTGGTGGAATGGCCGCGAAATTGCGAGCTGCGGCGATGGCTTCCTGGTCGGGGATAGACACCGTGATCGCCGATGCATCGCATCCGGGAGTGGTCACTAAAGCTGCTGATGCGACTGTGGCAGTCGGAACGCTCATTCGTGCTCGGGCGGCACATCTCAGCGCTCGACGCTTGTGGATCGCGTTTGCGCTCCCCGCTGCGGGTGACGTCACCGTCGACGACGGTGCGCGCACAGCGTTGGAACACGATGGTCGATCATTGCTCGCAGCAGGTGTTACGGCGGTGAGCGGCGAGTTCGCCTCTGGCGATTCGGTCAACGTTGTCGCTGAGGATGGCGAGTTGATAGCCAAGGGCCTCAGCGGGTTTTCCGCGGTCGAGTTGCGTGGGCTCGCCGGGAAGCGATCGGGCATCGATGGCGCACCGAAGCTTCGCGAGGTCATCCACCGCGATGACATGGTGCTGCTCAACGAAGAGGGTTAGCGCCGCCAGATGAGCTTGCGCAACGGCCCGAGCACGAGGCGCGCCTCGGTGACGCCGCTGCGAAAGGCGACGAGGACATAGACAAAGCCGGAAATGCCGATAACGACCGACGCGGCGATGAACGCCGGCAGGCTGGTCGTGAGAATCTTCAGCCCTGTCGCTACGACAAAGGCCGTCGCGGCAGGCACGACGAGAGCCCGAAGGGAAACGAACGGAGAGATCAGCCCTTTCATGCGTTTGCGGAGCAGGCTACGGAGAGCGAACAGCTCATACCAGCTAGCGATAGCAGATCCGAGCGCGAGTCCTGCGGCGCCTAAAAACATCGCATAACTTGCACCGCTGAACGCTGTGCCGGACGGCTTGGCGATTGCGTCCGCTTCGCTCGGGACCGTGAGTTCGCCACCGAACACGGCGACTTGGTCAAGCGGGATCATCAGCATGATCCCCAAGACCAAGGCGATGAAGACTCGCTTCATTGCGATGCGGGCCGGGCCAGCCGTGTCGCCGAGTGAGAACGAGACGTTTTGGAGCATTCGGGAGTTCGCTGTTGCAGGAAGGCCGATGGAGTATGCGGCGAGGATCAGCCAGACTCCGAGTGTGTCGTCATACGAGAAAAGGTTGCGCTGGAACAACGCACCGATGATTAGATCGCCCGCCGCGATGTAGGCAACCGTAACGAACACGATGAAAAACGCTATTCGTGCGAGTGACTTGGCGACTCTCTCACCCAGCACTGCGAGATCGTCGATTGAGGACATCAGCGGTAGCTCAGCTGCGGCCACGCTCATCGCGAAGAGGCTTATTGGCAGGATGTATAGGATTTGAGCAGCGAAGAGTCCCGAAAGGGCTCCTGTCATGAGCAGCGACGCCAGCAATGTGTCTATGAAGGCCGAGATCTGGACCACGCCGCGACCTGCGACCGCAGGACCGAACCGGGACAACACCGATCGAACCTCGCTATTGGCTTCACTCCAGCCGAGCCGTAGTGGAGGCGCGTTTCGCAACACCGGCCCTATCTGCACACCGAACTGGGCAATGCCGCCGATCAGGACGGCCCAGCCGAGTGCCATGGCGATGTCGGGCGGCGCCCATCCGCGTGCACCAACAAAGAGCACAACGATGATCTGGGAGGCGTTCCACACCACGGGTGCGACGTAAGAAAGGAAGAATTTGTCGTGGCTGTTGAGTATCCCGAGACACCAGGCCGACATCACCAAGAACGCGGTGCCTGGTGCCATGATTCGTATCAGATCGATGGTTAGGTCCCGGGTGCTGCCTTCGAGGCCGGGCGTGAGTACCGCTGTGAGAAACGGTGCCAACGCCCAGACGATGAGGCTCAGCGCGCCTGCGGCGGCGGCGAGCAGGCCGAAGATCGTGCCGCCGACGCGTCCTGCTTGGTCATCGTCACCCTCTGAGACCAATCTGCTGTAGACGGGAATGAACGACGCCGATAACGTCCCTTCGCCGAGTAGGTTCTGGAT
>JADFOM010000372.1 GCA_022562835.1 Acidobacteriota bacterium
CGAGGCCTTCAATGCCGGTGACCTCCCCGCGCTAGCGTCCACCTACTATACCCAGGATACTGTGTTCTCCTTTGGGCCCGTCGGTCCCGGAGGTGAGGTGGAGACGATGAGCGGCATTGCCGAAGTGCTGGCGCACCTCGATTTCAATGTCAGCGGCTCCGATATCGCGGCCAGTGCGACGACCCGTCGCCTGGAAGGGGAGGGCGTCAGGGTCATGATTGGCCACGCTGCCGAAAACATCGCCGGCGCCGATGCGCTGGTTCTGGGTGACGGCTCGGTCGATCCGTGGTCACCAAAGGTTGTCCGGTCGAGCGCTGGGGCGTGGGCCCGCCTGCCGATCATGCGCGTGGCATTGTCCGAGTTACTCCCACAGCAGCGCGCGCTTGGAGCGACGGTGATTGGACTAGACGCGGGATCTGGCCCCGACTATCGGGTCTTTGAACCACCGACACCCGCAATTGTGGTCGTCGGCAACGAATCCCGAGGAATATCCGAATCGGTACGGTCGACAATCGATCTCTACACCTCCATCCCGATGGCCCCGACGGTCGAGTCACTTAACGCGTCCGTTGCTGTGGCTGTCGTTCTGTTCGCATGGAAGCGCGACTGAGACGTCTCGACTTGGCTTGTTCAAGTTGAAGATGTCGAAATCACAGCAACAGAGACCCGGTGCTCGTAGCCTTGTCCGCTGTGCTCAATGATCTGCTCTCGCAAGTCGAGGAATTCGTCGAGGACGCTACGCGCCGCATCGGCGAGGTGTCCTACGCCGGTCTTGGCGAACTAAAAAGCGAGCTGTTCGGCAAGCGCTCGGCGCTCAACGTGCTCAAGAAACAACTTGGAGAGCTCGACGAAACCGAACGCAAGGCAGCGGGCCAACGACTCAACGAGGCTCGTGGCGACGTGGGCGAAATGCTCGAGACGCGGGCCGACCAACTCGAAGCTGCCGCCCGCGCTGTGCGTTATGAGGCCGAACGTCTCGATCTGACCGAATATGGCGAAACCGCCGCGCTCGGGCACCTGCACCTGGTCACCCAGGCGCGGGACCGGCTCGAGGATCTGTTCGTAGGAATGGGATATGAGGTGGCCGAGGGCCCCGAGGTAGAGACCGCCTGGTACAACTTCGAGGCTCTCAACATCCCTGACTGGCATCCGGCGCGCGGAAGTTTTGACACGATTTTCGTCGAACTCGGCGGACCCGAGGAGGTGATGCTGCGGTCGCATACGTCACCGGTGCAGATTCGGGTGATGGAGACGACGGAGCCACCGATCTACATCGTCGCGCCGGGGCGGACATTTCGTTCAGACACCGCCGATGCCACACATCTACCGGCATTCAACCAGATCGAAGGTCTCGTCATCGACCGCGGCATCACGATGGGCGATCTGGCTGGCACGATCGATGAGTTCGTCCGAGGTTTCTTCGGCACCGAGGTCAAGTCTCGGCTACGACCCTCGTATTTCCCGTTCACCGAGCCGTCCGCTGAATTCGACATCTCACGACCCGATGGCTCGTGGCTCGAGCTTGGCGGCTGCGGCATGGTGCACCCCAACGTGTTGCGGAACTGCGATATCGACCCCGAGACCTGGCAGGGCTTCGCGTTCGGCTTCGGCATCGATCGGTTGGCCGTGATGCGCTACGCCCTCGACGACATCCGAGAGCTTGTCAACAACGACGTCCGCTTCCTGCGGCAATTCTGAGGAGACGCGGACATGAAGGTGCTGTTGAGTTGGCTTGCGGAATTCGTCGTCGACCTCGGTGACGATGTGGACGCGATCGGTGATCGGCTTAGCGCGCTGGGCCTAGCCGTCGAATCGAGAGAAACTCTCGGAGCGGGCATCGAGTCTCTCGTGGTCGCGAAGGTGCTCGACCTTCGCCCTCACCCCGACGCGGATCGCATTCAACTCGTCGACGTTGATCCGGGCGACGGCAACGCTCTTCAGGTGTGTTGTGGCGCCTTCAACATGTCGGTTGGCGACCTGATTCCATTTGCTCCGATCGGCACCGTAATGCCGAATGGCATGGAGATCGCCCAACGCGAGATCCGGGGGCAGACATCGAGCGGAATGTGCTGTTCGGCCTCCGAGATCGGCCTGGGTGAGGATTCTGACGGCATCATGTTGCTGACCGAGACGCTCGACCACAAAGCGGTCGGCTCCCCGTTGAGCGAGGCCCTCGGCATTCGACGCGACACCCTTTGGGACCTCGAGGTAAATGCAAACCGTCCCGACGCAATGTCAGTGGCAGGCGTTGCACGAGACCTTGCGGGTGCGATGGGATTGGCCTTCGCCCACCCCGAGTACTCCTATGAGGCCAGCGACCGTGTCGTCAGTGATGTCGGATCGGTCGAAATCGTAGACACCGAATTGTGTGGCCGCTTCGCCGCCCGAGTTCTGGCAGACGTCCAGATCGGCCCATCGCCGGCCTGGATGCAACGGAGACTCTCCGCCCTCGGGATGCGTCCGATCAATCGAATCGTCGACATCTCCAACTACGTGATGTTGGAGTTGGGTCAACCGAACCATACCTATGATCTGGATCTGCTCGATAGGGGCGCACTGCGTGTGCGCCGAGCCAGCGAGGGTGAATCGATCGTCACTCTCGATGATGTTGAGCGGACTCTTGCCAGCTCGGAT
>JADFOM010000373.1 GCA_022562835.1 Acidobacteriota bacterium
AAGGTTGTAGATCCCGTCGTAGTACGGCCCGATTGGCGTCTCGCCCGGAGCGAGATCGGGGATTGCCACACCAGTCTCGTCGAGATTGGTTTGTTCCGCCTGCGCGGTCGCAGCCGGAAACTGAGAGGTCGTGGTGGATTGCGATCCGTCATCGCCACCGGCGCAACCGACGAGCGAGAGGCTGCCGGCGACCAACATGGTTCTGATGAACATGTCGCAGAGCCTAGGGTTTGGACCGTCGGCGCAGACCGCGCCGACGGCGGTCGACGTTCAGGGATTGACCGCTTGGCCAACGCTGAACCATACGAATGGCTTTGGACCCTTGGCGTACGATTTGTCGACCCATTCGATCTCGAACCCCGCGTCGGCGATGAGTTCTGCGGCGTCCCGAGTGAGGTGACAGCCGTCGCCCACCCGGCGCTGTATGGGCTCGAGCCGCTGTTGCCAGCGCAGGACCGACTCTTCATCCGCGCGGCCATGTTCGACGAAATGAAGCCGTCCGCCGGGTGCGATGACGCGGCGCAGTTCGCTCAACGCCAATGCTGGATCAGGAATCGTGCACAGTGTGAATGTGAGCAAGCCGGCATCGGCACAGTTGTTGTCGAGGGGCAACGACTGACCGTCCAACCCGACGAACTCGATCTCGACCGGTGATGCCGCCACGCGCTCTGCCGCGAGCTTTGCCCCTGTCTTGGCGGGATCGACCGCGTAGACGTGTTTTACTTCTTCGGGGTAGAGCGGCACGTTGAGCCCGGATCCGAAACCGGGTTCGACCAGCGTGCCTGCGAGTCCCTTCATCGCACGCATGCGCCAGAGCGCGGTGTCGCGGTTGTCGAGCATGCGGTTGACCATTCGCGGCACTACTTGATCTCTATACCAGCCCACACCCAAAGACTATTGCGGCCGTCGCCGCGTTTGCCGAACACTGCACGGGAACTGCCGAAGAGTTGCGGTCAGTAAGCGGGGAGGATCCGGTCTACCTGTTCAAAGGTGAAGTAGAGGCCGACGGCGAGTGGGAGCAACGCGATCGTGTAGGACGGAATACGACGCCAGAGTCGGCTACCGAGGAGCATGACGGCGAAGATCAGACCGGTGATCGAAGCGAACAACAATGCCTTTGGCAGCGGTGAGGTGTCCCAGGAAAGCCCCTCGTCGAGCGTCCTCTCCTCCTCGAGTGCATAAGCCGAATTCAGCTCCTCGGGGATGATCTCGCTCGCAAGCTCAATGGTCTTACCGGTCTCGGCATCGGTGAGCGAGACGGCACCGTTCGCCTCTTCGACACTCGGTCGGGCTGCCCCAGGTGTGTCGATCATCTCGGCGGCAACGACGATGCGTTGTTGCGCCGAATACTTCGGATGGCATGCGGTGAGCGTCAAACGGTTGTCGTCATGATCGCCGAGTACCCAGGAGTCCTCCGGCGTCACGATCGTGTGTGCATCGTTGCCTTTATCGCGCCGCGGGAAGGCTTTCGACGATGACATGACGCGGTAGGTGAACGCCCCCTGCACCGTTGTAACGACGATCTCGTCACCGACGGCGAGCTGGTCGATGTCATGAAACGGGGCACCGTATGTCGTGCGATGTCCGGCGATCGAAGCGTTGCCGGGCTGTCCGGGTAGCGGGGTAGATCGGTAGTGGCCGGGCCCCTTGCGGAGGTCAGCGACCTGGACTCCCTCGACGACGACTTCATTCAATCCGATCGATGGCGCTTCGATCCTTGAAATAGCGTCACCGCCGGAGGGAAACATCGCCAATAGCTTCTTCTTGTTCCACACCTGTTCGGTCGCTGAGCCTCCGAGCGGGAGGGACTCCGGCGTCGTGGTAGTGGTGGGACCCCGCGGGCTGGCCGACGTGACCGGTGAGATCGTTGCGGCCTCGGCGAACAGTTCTTCGAGTTCGGTCTCGAGCTGACCCTGCGATAGGTCATGGGCGATGTTGGTGCCCCAAAGTTGGTAGGCGACGAACAACAAGATGATGGTGCCCGCGCCGATGAAGAATCGTCCAACGACTCCGAGAGCGCGCGCGAGGGTCACAGGACCATGATCGGTTCTCGCGGCCTCTGCTCAAGGTCGGCCCGGCCGATTTGATCCATCGGGACCATGGCGAATAGCCCGACAGGTCGGACGCCCATCCGGTTCGATAGCGTGAATTGGTGTCCCACAACCAACTTCCCCCCGCAGTGTCGCTGCGCGACGTGGTTGTGCTCCTCGGCCGTTTTCCCGCTCTGGCCGGCGTTGATCTTGAGATCGACGCCGCGTCGTTGGTATTGATCCAGGGTCCAAACGGTGCAGGCAAGACGACCTTGTTACGTTGCCTCGCCGGACTGATACCGATCGGTCGCGGGAGCGGCACCGTGCTAGGGCTGGACCTTGTCAGCGAGACCCGCGAGATACGCCGTCGTGTCGCTCTCGTCGGTCATCAAACCGGTCTTTACGGAGATCTCACCGCGCGCGAGAATCTTGAGTTCGTGGCACGGATCAATCGCGCAGACGCCGACGAAGTCGACGCAGCGGCGGACCGACTCGAACTCGGTGCCCGTGAACTCGACACCGCGGCCGACCGGATCTCGTATCCGTCCATCCGGGCTCCGCTGCCCTGAGGGGTATTGATGACCAACGAG
>JADFOM010000374.1 GCA_022562835.1 Acidobacteriota bacterium
ATCAGTCACGACATGATGTGTCGTAGACGGGTGCGACTGGCCAACGGGCGGGAGGTATCCGCACTCGACATCCAATCCGAGTACCTGAACAGGGCTCTCAAATACGCTGAACACCACGAGATGAGCGAAGAGGAAGAGCTGACCCTCTCGATGTGGTCACACGTCCTCACCCAGATCGAGCAAGACCCGCTCCTCCTCGAGCGCGAGTGCGATTGGGTGACAAAATATCGGCTGATCGAGCGCTACCAGGCCCGGCACGACCTCGACCTCACCAGTCCGAGGATCGGGCTGGTCGACCTCCAGTACCATGACGTGAATCGTCGACGTGGCCTGTACTACCGGATGGAAGAGCGTGACATGGTCGAACGGATCACCACCGACGCCGCGATTCGCGAGGCGGTCGAAGTCGCCCCGCAGACGACAAGAGCTCGTCTGCGAGGCGACTTCATCCGCCGAGCGAAGGAACGAAAGCGCGACTACACGGTGGATTGGGTCCATCTCAAACTCAACGATCAGGCCCAGCGCACCGTGTTGTGCAAGGACCCATTCCGTGCCGACGACGAGCGTGTCGAGAAGCTCATCGCTTCGCTCTAACCGACCGCAGCTAACACCCAATGAGTATTGCGGCGACCGTCCTACGACATGTCCATATTTACAAATAGGCTCGACTCGTGTCCAAGCTCGAGCGACTCCTGAATCTCACCGCAGCGCTACTTGCTACACCGCGGGCACTCTCGGCTGAGGAGCTGCGCGAACGCCTCGACGGCTACCCCGATGCCGATGAGAGCTGGCGACGTTCCTTCGAACGCGACAAGGATGACCTACGCGCTATGGGCATCCCGATCGAGGTCACAAACGTTCTCGGGACAAACCCTCCGATTGCCGGCTACCACATCGACAAGCAGAAGTACGGCAACGCTCCGAGACTTGAGCCCGACGAGCTAGCAGCGCTGCACCTTGCCGCTTCGCTGGTCCGAATCGAGGGACTCGGTGAAGCCACCTTCTGGAAGCTTGGCGGTGCCAGCGATAACAACCCGGACAACGAGGTCATAGCTGAACTGCCGTCTGACCCCAACCTCGGACCGCTATTCGAGGCGGCCACGAATCGCCGTCAGGTGCATTTCGACTATGCCGGTGTCCGCCGAACGGTTAACGCCTGGCGTCTTTCATTCGCACGCGGGCGATGGTATCTCTCGGGATTCGACCATACGCGCGAAGACGACCGGCTGTTTCGTGTCGACCGCATCGAGTCGACCGTCGAATGTGGCGATCCCTATGAGGGAGATCCGCCCGATCGGCCGATTCTGCTGCGCGGATGGGAACTTGGTGACGGCGACCCGATCGAGACACGGCTGAAGGTGGACACATCCCAGGTCGGGTGGGCGACCAACGAGCTCGGCGACGAACACATCGTGGAACGCTTCGATGACGGTGCAGCGGTCTTCTCGCTCGAGGTGCGTAACATCGCTGCGTTCGTCTCGTTCGTACTCACGTTTCTTGACCACGCAGAGGTGTTGTCGCCGCCCGAAACACGCTCGGCCGTGGTCACCAAGCTCGACGAGTACCTATCTCGGCATCCGAGTGGAGCGAAATGAGTCGGCTCACCGCCTCAGACCGCATGGCGCGACTGCTCGCTGTCATCCCTTGGGTCGCTGAGCGAGACGGTGTACCTCTCGGTGAGATTGCCACTCGATTCTCTTATCCGATCGATGCGCTGCTCAGCGACCTCGAACAGGTCGTGCTGTTCGTGGGCGTCTACCCGTTCACTCCTGACACACTTATCGACGTCACGGTCGATGACGGTCGTGTCTGGATCCACTACGCCGATTACTTCACCGAGCCGATGCGACTCGAGTCCGGTCAGGCGCTTGCGCTCATCAGCGCTGGTAAGTCGATGCTCGAATTGATGCCAGACGAGGACGGCCCGCTGCTACGGGCGCTAGCCAAGCTCGGGGCTGGATCCGCCGCTGACGCTCTCGACGTCCGCTTGAGCGATGCCGCGACTCCTACTCTCGCGGTGCTTCGTCAGGCGCTCCATTCCGGTGCATCGATCGAACTCACCTACTACAGCTCTGGTCGCGATGAACTCACTCGTCGCAGGGTTGACCCCCAGCGCTTGTTCGCAAGGGATGGATATTGGTATCTCTCTGGCTATTGCTACAACGCTGAGGGAGCGCGGGTGTTCAGGGTGGACAGAATCGATGAGATAGATCGCCTCGACACGCCGAGTACACACCCTGCTGTGGGCGCCGATGGCACGGGCTTACCGATCGAGGACTCAACACTGCCGACGGTTGTGCTAAAGCTGGCGCCCGAGGACCAGTGGGTCGCAACCAGCCATCCGCACCGCCAACTCGACGATCCATCGGTCATTGCATTACCGATCTCGGCAGAGGCTTGGTTGGCCCGGCTGCTACTGCGTCTGGGTCCAGACAGCATGGTCTTGGCGATCGAAGAGCCGTTTTCCAGTGCGGCTGAACCGACGCAGCCACACGCATCCGAGATCGTTATCGCGACGGTGAACCAGGCTAGATGGGAAAGTCAAGGTGTGGGTCCTCCCCATGCACCGTCCGAGCTAGGCCTCGTTCTGCGATTGTGCTGCGAGACTGCTGCAC
>JADFOM010000375.1 GCA_022562835.1 Acidobacteriota bacterium
GGGTCGCGGTCCCGGCCCCACCGTCACAGACCGCACTTCGCGCCCGCAACATCACGGTCAGATTCGGCACTCGTGTCGCGGTCGACGATGTCGAGATTGAGGTTGGCCACGGCGAAATCGTCGGGCTCATAGGCACCAACGGCGCCGGCAAGACGACATTCATGAACGCCGTCGCCGGACTGGTTCCCGCCGAAGGCACCGTGGAGATCTACGGGACCGACGTCACCGCGTTGGCATCGCACAGGCGTCACGCCAACCATCTGGGCCGCACATTCCAGTCTGCGACCCTTTTTCCCGATCTCACAGTGACCGAAACGGTCCAGGTCGCGCTCGAGGCCCGCCAGCGAACCCACTTCCTGCAGGCTGCGCTGCCAATGCTCGGCGGGACGGCGCATGAGAACCGCCAGGCCGCGACCGCCGATGAGCTGATCGGTTTCCTCGGGTTGGGCGACTATTCCAATGCCTTCGTCGCCGAGCTCTCCACCGGGACTCGCCGCATCGTCGAGCTAACCTGCCTGGTAGCGGGTGGCAACCGTCTGCTTTGTCTCGACGAACCCACCGCAGGGGTTGCACAACGCGAGGCCGAAGCGCTGGTGCCTCTGCTCCAAGCGATCCGACGGGAACTGGACGCTTCGGTGCTGATCATCGAACACGACATGCCGTTGATCATGTCGATCAGCGACCGCATCTATTGTCTCGAACGGGGCGCCGTGATCGCCGAAGGTCTACCTGAGGAGCTACGCGAAGATCCGCTCGTGATCGCCAGCTATCTCGGCACCGATGAACGAGCTATCGACCGATCCGACGCTGGAGTAGAACCGTGAGCGCACTAGCTGACCCACCACTGACACCGAAGGCAATTGCCACCCGGGAACGTCTTTTGGACCTCTCGGCCAGGCTCTTCATCGATCGCGGCTACGACGCCGTGTCGCTGCGCGACATAGCCGATGAAGCTGGCGTAACGAAGGGTGCCATCTACGGGCACTTTCGATCGAAGGGTCAGCTGCTCGTCGAAGTGATCCGCACGCAGCTCGCTGAGCGCGACACCCACTTCGACCCTAGAGCGGCAACCGAAGACCCTGGGGTTCTCTTCGGGCTCTTCATCAGCCCTGGCAGTCGCGACCTACGACTGCTTCAGGTCGACGCGGCCGCCGCTGCGCGCTACGACAGCGACGTTGCAGCCGGGTCCGAGGAGGTTAAGGACGAACGTAACAGCCGGATCCTCGAATCGCTCGAAGGAGTCGACAACGCTGAAACGATTCTGTTCGTGATCAACGCCTTGTCATCGGGAATCGGCATTCAGGAAGCTCACGGCCGCGACCTTCCCGACCCCGAATCTTGGCGACGAATCGTCGGGCCCATGTTCGGCGCTGCCTACCGGAAACCCACCAAATGAGCCTCGACTCCGCTCATACAGAGCGGCGGCAAACCCGGTTTGGACAAGGGCTCCTCACACCCCAAGGAGAGACGAGATGACCGAGTTGTACAAGGACCCGACCGCGGGAGTAGGCGACCGGGTCGCAGACCTGCTCGGCAGAATGACGCTGCAGGAGAAGGTCAGCCAGCTCGGCGCGATCTGGCTGACCTCGTTGGTGAGCGACGAGAAGTTCGACGCCGACCATGTTGCCGAAACCCTCGCAGACGGCATCGGACAGGTCACCCGCATCGGCGCCAGCACCGGGCTCCTCGCCAACGAGTCGGCGACTCTGGGCAACTCGATCCAACGGGTACTGATCGAACGGACTCGGCTCGGCATTCCGATGGTCATCCACGAGGAGGGTGTCGGCGGTTTTCTCCACCGCGGCGCTACAACCTTCCCTCAGGGCCTCGGCCTTGCGGCGACCTGGGACATCGAGCTGATGGGCGAGGTCGCCGAAGTGATCCGAACCCAGATGCTGGCCGTCGGCGCTCGACACAATCTCGCACCCGTTCTCGACGTGGCCCGCGACCCCCGGTGGGGCCGGGTGGAGGAGACCTACGGTGAGTCACCCGAGCTTTGCGCGCGTATGGGGGTGGCCTATGTGAGGGCACTCCAGACCGATGAGCTGGCCGGCGGAGTCGTGTGTACAGGCAAACACTTCCTCGGGTACGCCCTGTCACAGGGCGGCCGAAATCAGGCACCGGTGCAGCTCGGACCGCGAGAGTTGCGTGAGGTCTACGCGGAGCCCTTCGCCGCCGCGATCCGAGACGCCGGCCTCGCATCGATCATGAACAGCTACTCGTCGATAGACGGGGAACCGGTCGCAGCCAGTCGGGCGATGCTCACCGATCTGCTCCGCGGCGAGCTCGGCTTCGACGGCACCGTTGTCGCCGACTACTTCGCGATCATGCAGCTACACCTCAACCACATGACCGCGGCCGATGGCGAAGAGGCCGCCATACAGGCTCTCGAGGCCGGACTCGACATCGAGCTGCCGGCGCTCGACTGCTACCAACAAATACCGGCGGCGGTGCAGGCCGGACGCATCGACGAGTCGGTCATCGACGAATCCTGCGCTCGCGTGCTGGCCCAGAAGATACAGCTCGGCCTGTTCGAGAGCCCTTACGTCGATGCCGATTCGGCCATCGATGTGTTCGACACGCCCGCTCAACGCGAGCTTGCG
>JADFOM010000376.1 GCA_022562835.1 Acidobacteriota bacterium
CAACGCTTCGGCGAAGAAGTTTATGTCCGCCTTTCAACTTCAACCGGTATTGGTGCCGTTCTATGCACTTTTTCTGTCGGTCATCGCTGGCGGACTGCTCATGTTGGCGGCCGGCGTCAATCCGATCGACGCCTACTGGGCACTGTTGCGCGGAATGTTCGGTAGTGCCGACCGCATCGCCGGATCGGTCGCACGCTCTGTGCCCTATGTCGGCTCGGCGCTGGCGCTCACATTTGCTGCACGGGCAGGCTTGTTCAACATCGGCGCCGAGGGACAAATGCTCATCGGCGGGGTTGCGGCTGGCTGGGTCGGCACCTGGGCATTTCTCGCGGACGCGCCTGGCGTCCTACTAATCTCCGCGATCGTTCTCGCCGGCATCATCGGAGGAGGCTTCTGGGGTTTCATCCCAGGCGTTCTTCGAGTGACCACCGGAGCGCACGAAGTGATCACGACCATCATGTTGAATTCGATCGCCTTGTTCTTAACTCGTTGGCTGGTCAACTCACGTGATCCGGTCGTTCTGCGTGACATCACCAACACGGCACCGAGCACCCGTCCGATCCCCGATGCCGGTCGACTACCGGAACTCGTCGACTCGAACCCGCCGCTGCATTGGGGTGTCTTCCTTATGATCGCCGCCGCGGTATTGGTTTGGTTCGTCTTCAAACGTACGACGCTCGGATTCGAAATGACTACGGTCGGAACGAATCCGCTCGCCGCCAACTACGCGGGCATCGGCGTGTCGAAGATTCTGGTGATCGCCATGACGGTGTCGGGTGCCCTGGCCGGATTGGCCGCGGCTTCGGAGGTCTCGGGAACCAACGGCGTGTTCCAGCCTGGAGCATTTCTGGCAATTGGTTTTGACGGCATCGCCATCGCGCTTTTGGCCAGAGGCAACCCCATCGCGATCCTCCCAGCGTCGCTGCTGTGGGGGGCGATGCTTTCAGGAGCTCCGCTCATGCAGGCCGAAACGGGCGCGTCCATCGACATCGTGCGTGTCATCCAGGCTCTTGTGCTGCTGTTCGTGGCAGCGGATGCAATCGTGCGGCAGATCTTCCGGCTCAAAGGTGAGGCAACCGGACTCGGTGTCTCGACCACGGGATGGTCGTCGTGAAGCAGGGTTCGCGTGCGACGGCGATCTTTCTTGGTGCCATCGGTCTCGTACTCACCCTGCTCGTGGCACCCAACATTTCCGGAGATACAAAGGCCTTCGGTTTCGAGGCTCCACCCACCTCGGCCCAGATCAGCTTCAACCCACAGGTATTGGTTGGTGCCATCGGCATCCTGCTCATTATCACCGCCGCTCTGTCGGTCAGTCCGATCGCTGGCCACGCCATCGTCCGCTGGCTCACGTGGATTTCTGTCGCTTCTTTCCTGCCGCTTTCGGTCGCCATTGCGTTGGCTTTGTCCGAGTCATCCTCAACCAATGTCACCAACCTCATCGGACAGTCGCTCATCTTGTCGACACCCATCGCGCTCGGCGCCATGACCGGCCTCTGGTGCGAGCGAGCCGGCATTATCAATATCGGCATTGAGGGCATGATGCTTGCCGCAGCTGGCGTCGGTTTCATGGTCTATGCGGTGCTCGGAGACGCGAACGGTACGGGCTGGCTTTGGCTGTCGATCCTCATCGCAGTGCTCGCAGGTGGACTCACCGCTGCTATCCACGCCGCATTGTGCATCAAATACCAGATCGACCAGATCGTGTCCGGGGTCGTCATCAACCTGTTCGCCCTCGGACTTACCGGGTTCCTTCGCTCTGAGGTCATCGTCGAGACGGGCATCACATCGGGCTCGCCAACAACAGATATAGCGTTGCCCCTGCTTTCGGACATACCCGTCGTGGGCGAAGAGCTCTTCGTCGGTGGTCCGATCTACTGGAGCATGTACGTCATCGTTTTCTTGTCCTGGTTCGTGATGTACCACACTCCCTGGGGGCTGCGGGTCCGATCCTCGGGCGAGAACCCGCACGCGGCGGAAACGCTCGGCGTCAACGTGCTCCGTATTCGTTACCAAGCCGTCATCCTGGGCGGGTTCATCGCCGGTCTCGCCGGCGCGTGGTTCTCAATGGAACAACAGGCTGGGTTCGATGACCGCCTCACCAACAACGCCGGCTTTATCGCTCTCGCCGCACTGATCTTTGGCAAATGGAAACCATGGGGTGCGTTCGCCGGCGCACTGCTGTTTGGGTTCGCACGTGCATTCCAGAGTCGCCTCCAGCTACTCAGTGTGAAGATCGGTGACTTCGACCTCCCCAGCGAGTTCCTCCAAAGCCTCCCGTTCATCATCACGATCGTGGTGGTCGCTGGCGCACTCGGCAGGGCGGTACCACCGGCCGCTGAAGGCAAGCCGTATCGGCCCGGCAGCTAGGCTGCCATGACCATGAACATCGTCGAGATCATCGAGACGAAACGGGACGGTGGCCGACTCGACGAAGACCAGATCCGCTGGTTCATCGACGCGTATGTCCGCGGCGATGTGGCCGAAGAACAGGCAGCAGCACTGTGCATGGCCATCTTCTTTCGTGACCTAGACGACACCGAACTGTCGATCTGGACCGACGCGATGATCCGCTCCG
>JADFOM010000377.1 GCA_022562835.1 Acidobacteriota bacterium
CCGCACTGAGCGAGCGTAGCGATGACCTCCCCACGACCGAGCGCACCGATCAAATCTGCAAACCCATCGGCGCCGGGCGCCTCAGCGATCACCCCCGCCGCGACCACGACCGACTCGACCAAGGGCGTCGAGCAGAGACTGCGCCCGAGCTCGGACCAGACCCCGGCAACGTCGGCGGCCGACGCGCCATACCCACCGAAACGTTCGGGTAAGCACATCGCCCCCCAGCCGAGCGAACACATCTCCCGAAAGAGGGCCGGGTCGTAGCCGATGGCATCGTCAAGCAACGCCCGCGCGTTGCTAGGTCCCGACGACTCAGCGAGTAGGGCCCTTGCGCTCGTCGTCAACTCTGCGCGCTCCTCGTGAGTCAACACCGTCACGACCGCCGTTCCCTCGGCAAGCCCAGCACCTTTTCGGCAACCAGATCGCGCATGATCTCGTTAGTGCCTCCACCGATCGTCCAACCGAAGGACATCACATAGTCCATGATGTGGTTTCCGCTGGCCTGGCTGCTCGATGGGTTGAAGGGCCGTTCGAGCTGCGCGTCCAAACCTTCGAGTTCGACCGCCAAGCGCATCAACCTCTGAAGCAACTCGGAGTAATAGATCTTGATCACCGATGACTCAGCCCCAACACCGCCTTCGCGCAAGAGATTGGTGATCATCCGGTTTAGCAGGAGACGTAGTATCTCGACCTCGCCGTAGATTCCGCCGAGCTGTTCGCGCACTCCACCATCGGCCAGCGAGGGCGTGCCGTCGGGCATCGTCCAGTGCCGCGCGGTCTCAATGATGTGGTCACGGCCGGCTCGACGGACGAGTTCGGAGATGGTGGTCAGCACTACCGCACGTTCAGACGCGAGGGTGGTTTGGGAAATCGCC
Source organism: Acidobacteriota bacterium (assembly GCA_022562835.1). Lineage (GTDB taxonomy): Bacteria > Actinomycetota > Acidimicrobiia > Acidimicrobiales > SHLQ01 > JADFOM01. The sequence continues at coordinate 879 of JADFOM010000377.1, forward strand.
CAACCGTTGTTCTCATCGCCGATCAGGTTCTCGACCGGGATCTCCACATCGGTCATGAAGGTCTCACAGAACTCGCCGCGTCCGATTGCGTTGATGATCGGCCGAACCTCGACTCCGGGACTGTGCATGTCCATGACCAGCAATGAAAGCCCACGACTGTTCGCGGCATCCGGGTCGGTGCGGGCCAACAGAATGCAGTAATCCGCATCCGCCGCCAACGACGTCCAGATCTTTTGGCCGTTGACGATGTAGCGGTCGCCATCGCGTGATGCCTTGGTCGACAGGCTCGCCAAATCCGATCCCGCATTCGGTTCGGAGAAGCCCTGACACCAGACGTCTTGTTCGATGATGCCGGGCAGGAACCGCTGGCGTTGTTCGTCGTTTCCGGCTGCGAAGATGGGCGGTGCCGCGTTGTAGATCGCTACCTTGGTGAGATCCGCACGCGGGGCGTCGGCGCGGGCTAGTTCTTCATAGAGCACGACCTGTTGAGCCAGCTCCATGTCCGACCCGCCCCACTGCTGCGGCCAGTGCGGAACGAGATAGCCACCGGCTGCAAGTACCCGACGCCATTCACGTTGGAATGTTAGGTATTGCGCGTGGGAGGCACCCGTTTGTTCCTGTCGCCAGTTCGCTGGGACATTCTCGCGACACCACCCAGCAACCTCGGCGCGAAAGTTGTCGTAGCGGGACAGCTCCTCGATCATGGGTGTCTACCTTTTGGCGGATGTGTCAGGCACCAGACTGCAACAGGTCGACCGTGATGTCGACATGGCCGAGGTGTTGGTAGAGCTCCTCGATCACATGCAGAGACACCCCGACGGTGGTGAACGGCCACCATCCGAAGTCTCGCCACTCCGCGTTGAGTGGTGCATCGACGGCACATGCCGCTCGTACCATCGCCGGCAATTCGCTCTTGAATTGAACAACCTGGGCCTCAAGGTCCGACACCGTGCCCGTGGCCGCGAACTCTGCGTCTCGATCGCGCTCGGATGGGTTCGCGCACACGACATGGTCGAGCCAGAACCTGGTCACTTCCATACAGTGCACGGTGAGGGCGTAGACCGAGTTAGCACCATCGAGCGATGGACGTTCGGAGACTCGGTCACCAAGAGCGGTGGCCTTGTGCGTCATAGCGTCGAGTGCGTGAGCGATATAGGCCTCCAGCTCATCGGCACCGAGTTTCATCGGGTCGGCCACCACTTCAGTCCTTCCGCAGGAAGTCGACCAGAACCGACTCACCTTCGAGCAATTTCTCGATCTGCTCGGTCGCCACATCCGCGACAATGATCTCGCCGACCTCGTTCGACACAGAGTCGAGTAGACCAAGTTCGCTCATACGTTCGGTCTGTGCCTGATTGTCCTCGGTCGGAGTGAGGTAATGGACCGAAGCGATCTTGTAGCGGTGAATGAGGAACAAATGCAAGAGGACCGACAGACGTTTGCGACGCAACGACTCGTCGAAGGTGTTCTGATCGCGCACCGAAAGGATCGCCCGACCGCGACGATCGTGGATCTGGGTGAAGATCACGTTGGCAACGACATCGTCGCCGTCAGCGATAACACTGAGCTCGAGAATCTCCGAGCCCGGTGTGTGGGGGAGCAACCTCACCGAGAGCTCGCGGTCGACACCGTTCAGCGACGCCCACTGCTTCAGCCACTCCTCGAACAGCGCAAGCACTTCGC
>JADFOM010000041.1 GCA_022562835.1 Acidobacteriota bacterium
CACCAACCCCTGGGTCAACTCCTACAAGCGGCTCAACGAGGGTTACGAGGCGCCTCAGCACGTGACCTGGGCACGCGCCGACCGCTCGGCGCTGGTGCGTGTACCCAACGCGAGGCCCGGCAAGCGTGACTCGTCTCGCGTCGAGTACCGCGCTGTCGACGCCGCGTGTAATCCATATCTCGCCTTCTCACTGATGCTTGCAGCGGGTCTGAAAGGTATCGAGCAGGGCCTTGAATTGCCTGAAGAAAGCCACCACTCCGCTGGCGAACAGACCGGCAACCCTCGCCCACTGCCAAAGACACTGGCCGAAGCGCTGAGCGAAGCCGAACGGTCAGAGCTGGTTCGTGAAACCCTCGGTGATCACATCTTCGAGTGGTTCCTGCGCAATCGATGGTCAGAATGGGAAGAATACAGCCGCCAGGTGACCGCGTTCGAACGCGAGCGTTATCTACCCATCTGGTAGCAAACCACCCTCATGTCCAGCGATCCACTCCTCGTATTCCCCAACCCTCCGCCACCCGAACTCGCTCAGACTCTCGATCTGGGCGGCTGGGTGTGGAAGGCCGCGTCCACGATCATCGAGGTCGACGCCCTCGAACCAGAGGGTGGCTGGGGTGGGGCAATCATCGTGGCCGAACTTGAGGAGGACCAAGGCTTTGCCATCTGCCGCCATCTTCGCAAGGTCGATCAGACCCTCGAACCCGTGTTGTTGTTGATCTCCGGAGCGCAACTCGCAGGTCTCGAGCATCGTGGCGAGCTCTTCGATGATTTCGTGCTGACACCGTTTCACCCCGCCGAGTTCGAGGCCCGACTGCAGCACGCTCTGTGGCGTTCGGGACGCGGTACCCGCCCGGAGTTGGTCGAATACGGACCGCTGCGATTGAACGTCGAGACCTACCAAGCCGCGGTGTCGGGCCAACCGTTGGATCTGACGTATATGGAATACGAGCTGTTGAAGTTCCTCGCGTCGAGTCCCGGCAAGGTATTCACCCGCGAGACCCTGTTGTCACAGGTCTGGGGCTACGACTACTACGGCGGCGCCCGCACCGTCGATGTTCATGTGCGGCGACTTCGCTCCAAGCTCGGCGAAGAACACGCGGGACTGATCCAAACCGTGCGCTCGGTCGGCTACAGCTTCGGCCAATCCCGCTGGATGCCGTAGTAAAGATCAGTCGGGGTACTCAAGCGCGTATAGCTCGGAGCCTTCACTGTTGTGGTCGTTGTCGCTGTTGATCACGCCACCCAACAGTGCCGCACCAACCCCGCCCGAGATCAATACGACGACGGGTATCACTATTACCAACAACACGATGATGACGATGGTTCCTGCCATGGCCAACATTGTGCCGCATTCGCCAGAGTTATGTCGTGCTGGCGCGGGCGATGGCTTCGATCTCGACCAGGGCGCCGAGGGGCAATGCGGCGACCGCAACAGCCGAACGTGCAGGGCGATGGTCTCCAAACGCGCGCAGATAGATGTCGTTCATCGCGCCGTAGCGTTCCATATCGAGCACGAACACGGTGGTCTTGATGACGTCGTCGAGTGTCGCTCCTTCTTGGGCCAGGACCTCGCTGAGGTTCTCCAGAGCCTGGCTCAGCTCAGCTTCGAACCCGCCATCTACGAGCGAACCGTCGACGATACCGATCTGTCCTGAACTGAAGAGCAAGTCGCCACTGCGCATGACAGGTGTATACGGTCCGACCGGTGTGGCCATGAGGCCCTCCTTCGATGAAGTGTTGATTTCGACACTAGTGGGAGGCGCTGTCGCGGTCTCCGTGCAATATGGCGGCACGTCTGGAAACATCGGTTCATGCCGACCGACATCGACCAAATCTTGGACAGCAGCGACGCGACCGCCGTCGCTGCGCTGGTCAACACGGGAGAGATCCACCCCCGTGAATTGACCGAGCGCTCCGTCAAGCGATGTGAGCAGCGCAACCATGCACTCAATGCACTCGTTGCAACTCGCTATGCCGAGGCGCTCGATGACGCAGAACACGTCGAGCGTTCACTGCCATTCGCCGGAGTTCCGTTCGTGGTCAAAGACCTCGGAGCCGCTGTCACCGGGCTGCCGCACACCCGCGGCTCGCGCCTGTGGGCCGATGACATCGCGCAAGAAGACACGGAGCTGGTCAAGAGGTACCGAGCAGCCGGTTTCATTGTGCTCGGCGTGACGAACGCCCCCGAACTCGGACGCAGCGCCAGCACCGAACCGCTATTGCACGGACCGTGTCACAACCCCCATGATCTGTCGCGCTCGACAGGCGGCTCCTCGGGCGGCACAGCCGCAGCCGTGGCCGCTGGAATGGTGCCGATCGGTCACGGAAACGACGGCGGTGGTTCGATCCGCATTCCCGCATCCGCCTGTGGCCTCGTCGGACTCAAGCCGTCTCGTGCGCGCACGCCGAGCGCGCCCTCTTTATCGTTGCTCGCATACCCAATGGGCGTTAACCACGTACTTACCCGCTCTGTTCGCGACACGGCCCGGGTGCTGGACCTGACCGCCGGTCCGATGCAGGGAGACCCATATCAGATCGCGCCGCCAACTCGTCCGTGGACAGACGAACTGGTCGCTTCACCGACACCCCAGCGCATCGCGGTGTGCTCCACTCAGCGCGATGGCCAACCCTGTGACCCCGAGGTAGCCGCCGCGGTCGAACACACCGCGGCGCTGCTCGTCGAGCAGGGCCACATGGTCACCGTCGCCGGTCCGGACTACCCGCTCGAACAGATGACCGAAGTGATGCGCACCCTGATGGGCGTTCCGCTGGCCTTGCAGGTTAACCGCCGACTCACCGTCTTGGGCCGAGAGTTGCGTGACGAAGACCTCGAGCCCTTCACTCGCCTGATGTACGACGCGGCGGGTTCGGTCAGCGGAGAACAGGTCCTGCGGGCTATGGAACTTGTCGAGGAGGTAGCGCTTCACATCGGTAGGTTCTTTGCCGACTACGACGTGCTGATCACCCCGACATATCCGGCGCAGACGCCACCGCTCGGACTGCTCGACACGACGAATATCGATGCCATGATCAAACATGCTGGCACCTACGCGTCACTGACCAGTCCATACAACACGACCGGACAACCCGCTATTTCGCTGCCATTGGGCACCGCAGCCGATGGCATGCCCATCGGTGTACAGCTCGTCGCTGATTTCGGCCGCGAAGACATTCTGATTGCACTCAGCGCTCAGCTAGAGAAGGCGGCCCCCTGGTCGATCTCCCCTGTCTGGCCAACGCCCTAGCGACTTCACCACACATATGGTCATCCCGGGATCGAACGCCTGAAATCTCAACCGGTCGGCCAGGTTGTTGCGTAGTCACGATCCTGCCAGACCGCGGCTGCAACAGCTGCGAACACGGCGTCGGAGCCGTTCACAGACGGCCCGTCGGAGGCGACGATCGACACCTCGACAGGTGGCATTGCCGCGGCGCCAACGACACCGAACGAACGAACTGTGAGGTCGAGTACCTCGCCTGTTTCGTCGACCGCGAGAGATTCAGAGGTCACCCAGCTGTAGGCCATGTGCGCCGCTCCGAGACAGTAGGACCGCAACACGACCTCTGACAGCGGAGCGCCAGCCTCCACCTCTACAGCGATCGCTCCGTCCGCACGAACCTCGGCCGATGCGCTGCCCCCGGCGGGCAATGTGACCCTCGGATCGGGACTCAACGACGCCATCAGAACCGCCGCCTCGACCATGCCCGCGCCGCGGAGCGCAGCCGAGGTAGGCGGGCCAGCCACGTCGACCTCTTCGATCTCGAGGCCAGGGGCAACGGCCAGGATCTGGGTCGCGATCCCCTTGGTGCGCGCGACACGTATTACGCCCGTGCCGTCGGCGCGCAGTCCGGCCGCAACCGGAGGCCGCTTGGGAGCGAGGCGGGCCACGTCCTCTCGCGACCACAGCACCCGCACGGGACGGCCATGTTCGTCGGCGAGGCGTCTTGCCTCTGCACCAACAGTTGCGTCGAGCTTGCCACCGAACGAACCCCCGTTGGCCAGGGGGTTCGACGGCTCAGCACCGGGCGCACACCAGGCCGCGTCCGTTTCGAGATACGCGGGGTCTACCCACGAAGTCCGCAGCGTCCGAACCCAGTCACCGTCGGGCACTTCGAGCGGCTGCGGCGTAGCCAGCGTCGTGCGGCGGCCCTGCACTTTCGCTGCGGCTGCTCGAGCGTCATCAAGATTCTCACCGACGGCCCACTGCCCGTCGCTTCCCCGCAGCGCGACGAGTGCGTCGTTAGGCGCCGAGTCATCAGCGAAGCCCCCTTTTCCGAACACGACGTCGGGGCCGAAGCGTTGGGGGGTTCCGCCCTCAATTTCGGCTCGCTGGGACGCGGTCGCGGCGTCAACAACTTGTCCCGGGAACCCCACCGCCGCCTCGACGATGCTCTGCCAGCCGGTACATCGACAAAGGTGTGCGGAGAGAGCTCGTCGAACGTTGGCGTCGTCAACCGCATCCTTGCCAACCTTGGTTGTGAGCCCCTCGAGACGCAACACGATCCCGGGTGTGCAGAACCCACACTGGCTTGCACCCGCCGAGCAGAACGCCTCACCCCACGCCGCTGCGGTGTCCGCGGCGAGGCCCTCGAATGTTGTGATCGCCCGCCCTTCCACGCGTCGAACCGGCGTCACACACGAGACTCTCGGCTGGCCATCGACGAGGACAGTGCAACATCCACATTGCCCCTGGGGGCTGCAACCGTCCTTGACCGAGCGGAGCCCGAAATCGTCGCGCAACACGGACAATAGGGTCCGGCCCGTGAATTCGACCTCAACCTGTTCGCCGTTGACCGTTAGGGCGATGCGTTGGGACATGTGCGCAAGGTTATGGTCTTGAGAATGGAACACTTGACGCGACGTTCTTTTCTCGCACTCGGCGCTGGAGGACTGGTACTTGTCTCCTGCGGTGGCGACGACGGCAACTCGACAGGATCGGACACGACGGACCCGACGACCACCAACACAGACAAGACGGGCGCCGAGCCAGCTTTGGTTCTCGGAATACAGTTCCCCGACGGTGTCGCGACGGAACCAACCTTCGCGGCCGGAACACCTCAGCGGGCCCCCTTCGTGGTCGCTGACGTGACCGGGCTCTTGGGACGCGACGCTCCCGACACGCTCGAGTTGACTGTCTCACCGCCAACCGGCGAGCCCGAGCAGATCACGCTCGAAAAGCATCACGATGGCATTCCAATCGCGTACTACCCATGGATATGGACACCCCCGGCGGCCGGTTTCTACGGGGTCGCCCTCGGCGACGGGCCCGTTTCAATGGTTGGAGTTTCGGAGGCCTCCGAGATGGCAACGATCCAGATCGGAGATGCGCTGCGCGTCGTCGACACACCGACGGTCACGCAGGACCAGGGCATCGAGTTCTTATGCACCCGACCCGCTGGCCAATGTGCATTCCATGATCATTCGCTCACCGACGTCGCCGCGACTCCGGGACCGATTGCACTCCTGTTGGCGACACCTGGCTTCTGCCAAACCGAAATCTGCGGGCCGGTCCTCGACCTGTTGATCGACGAGGTCGCTTCGTTCGACACGATAAGGGCTGTACACAGCGAGATATATGTGAACCCGACCAACGCATTGAAGCCGGGGAGCACCGAAGCGCCCGAACTCGTCGAGGTAGTCAACGAGTATGGGCTCAGCTACGAACCATCACTGGTCATCACCGACGCTGACCAAATTGTGGTGTCACGACTGGACTTCACATTCGACCGAACAGAGTTACGCGACGCTCTCGCCACGGTTGCCTAATCAGGCGGCCGGGAGGATGTCGGCTGGGCTGAGTACCGGCTAGCTGAAGCTAGACCCGCAGCCGCAGGTGCGCTCGGCGTTCGGGTTTGTGATTGCAAACCCAGCGTCTTGAATCGAATCCTTGTAGTCGAGGGTTGCACCGTCGAGCAGCTGAGCGCTGGACGGATCGACGACGACGCGCACCTCGCCGTACGCGGACTCGAGGTCGTTCTCATCGGACTCGGTGTCGAAATACATGTCGTAGCTGTAGCCGGAGCATCCGCCGGGACGCACAGCGACGCGTAGCGCGAGGTTCTCTTCGCCTTCGGCAGCGATTAGTTCGCCAACCTTACTGATTGCCTTTTCGGTGAGTGTTATCATTACGTTTCCTCCAAGACTGGTCGAACCGGCGTCATGTCTTTCGGTGCTGTACAGCTCCGTAAGACTCGACACCGTTCATTGTATATCGGCAAAACCAAGGCACAACTACAGAGTCTCACACCAGCTCGAGGTTCACCTGACAGGGCTCACGATCGACGAGGGTGCAAAACTCGGTAACCCGACAGCCACCACGTGCCGAAACAAGCCCTTCGATGAGACCCTGGTGCAGACCGCACACCACTTCAGGATTGGCCCGAGCGCTTTCCGCAAACGGGCAATGAGCGAAACCTATCGTCACCACATTATCGGCGTCGGCGTCGGCGACGACCTGGGGATCGAATCCCATCCGGTCGAGTTCGCCAACCAGCGCGCTGAGCACATCGGTCGACGCGGGGTAGCGGGCGGCGTCGCGAACACCCTGGCCGCTACCAGCCTCACGCGCGTCCACGTTGTCAGCACCCGAGGCCGCCGCGACGTCGAGAAGCATTGCTGCGAGTGACACTGCGGCTGGTGGTTCGAGGCCGAGAGATGGTGCATCGGAGGCTAGCGAAAAGCGATGATGCGGCCGACCGACGCCGCCGTCGTTGACCGTGTGCTGATCGAGAAGGCCAACGTCGCGCATCCGTTCGAGGTGGGGTCTCACGCTGTTGGGATGCAGACCCAACGTTTCAGCGATCTCTGCTGTGGCGAGCGGCCGCGATGCGCGTGCGATCTCGAGGTAGATCGCGTAGCGCGTGTTGTCGCCGAGTGCTTTGAGCACGTCGAGGCGCTTTACAGGGTCCGTTGTCACAAGATCAGTCTACCTCCCACTCATTTTACACGGCTAAGCCCGGTAGAATCTGGACATGGACGACGCCAGCCCGGCGAGTGTGCCCCGACCGACATCCGATGACATCTTCGGTGTTTTGCGCGGAGTGATCGACCCAGAGCTCGGCTCGAACATCGTCGAACTCGGCATGGCGAAGTCAGCGAAGATATCCGATGCTGGCAAGGTTGAACTGACTATCGCTTTGACCACCGCGGGGTGCCCGCTGCGCGCACAAATTCAGTCCGATGTCCGTTCGAGGGTCAACAGCCTCCCTGGTGTAACCGGTATATCGATCAATTGGGATGTGCTCGATCAGGCCGAGAAGGCGGCCTTGATGGAGACAGCTCGCCGCAACGTCGCTACCGACGCCCCGGACACGGAAGTCCCGTTGAACACCCGTGTGTTGATGGTTGCGTCCGGCAAGGGCGGTGTCGGCAAGTCTTCGATCACGGTGAATCTAGCCGCGGCGATCGCGGCGAAGGGCTTCACCGTCGGTGTGCTCGACGCCGACATCTGGGGTTATTCGGTACCGCGCATGCTTGGGGTCGAGGGACGACTCGCGGGCGCCGAAGGCCAGAAAAAGATCCTTCCGAACACTCGCAAGATTGGTGCCGGGCACGTCGAGATCGTGTCGATGGGTTTCCTCGTCGAAGACGAGGAGACGGCCTTGATGTGGCGCGGTTTGATGTTGGACCGGGCTGTGAGGCACTTCCTCGAGGACGTCCGTTGGGGCGATCTCGATTACCTGTTCATCGACATGCCACCGGGCACAGGTGACGTACAGATGGGCCTCGCCCGCATGTTGCCGCGCGCCGAGATGCTCGTTGTGACCACGCCGGCGCTAGCAGCACAGAAGGTCGCGTCGCGCGTCGCGAACATGGGCCGCAACAACTACCTGCGCATCGTGGGTGTGATCGAGAACATGACGGCGTTCGTCGCTCCCGATGGAACCTCACACGAGCTGTTCGGTCACGGCGGCGGACAGGCGCTCGCCGATGAGATCGGCGCACCGCTGCTCGCATCGATTCCACTCGACAAGTCGGTCGCACCTAGCGGTGACGCCGGAGAACCGGTGTCGTTGGGCTCAGGTCCCGCCGCTGATGCTCTCAGCTCTCTCGCAGATCTCATCGTTGAAGAAGCAGCTCCGCCGATCGATCGAGCGGGTTGCACCGTACGTCTATTGGATGCGGCAAACGCCGCCCTCGACGCCCAACTCGGTTGACCGTCGCGCCGTTTTTCTGTTTTTCTGTTTTTCTGACCCCTAGGGTGCCGAAAAGGGCGCTCTAGCGGTCAGAAAAACAGAAAATCAGGTATCGACGATCGGCAGATGGATGCGGTGGCCGCCGTGATCGCTCACTGTTCTCAGATTCACATCGTCGGTTGCGGACACTGTCGCCGTCGGAACCGCCGAATCGAGGGCTGCGAGCAACGACGCCACGTCGGGGTGCGCACCGATCGCCAACAGTGACCGTTGCGTCGGAAGGATCAGCTCGAGTTCATCGTCGTCGTGTGCCTCGAGCGCATCGGCAGGCTTCCACCACCGACCCGAGACGAGCTCGCCACGGTCAGGATCTGGCGACTGCCCCTCCGGCATGGGAGCTATGAAGAATCTTGTGTCGTAGCGACGAGGTGAATGCGCCGGAGTGATCCAGTGCGCGAAATAGCGCAAGCTCTGCAACGACAGTGTCACCTCGAGGGACCTGCAGACATCGAGCAGCGACGTCTCGTCATGCAACAGCGCGCCTCGGTACGCGTGTAGCTCGCTTGGATCGAACCTCGGCGGGTCGCCGTCACCGGCCAGCAGCACGCCGATCTCCTCGAAACATTCGCGTACGGCGGCAAACCAGTAGCCCGAAGCACCGGGTGGAGAGCCCATCCGCGCCGACAGAGTCATTTCATCGGCTCCAGAGGCCACTTCCAACAGCGCCGGATCGTGATCGGCGTCATCGACCGCTCCCCCAGGAAACACCGTGGCGCCCGCCGCGAACTCGAGGCGGGGGTTGCGCACAAGAAGGTACGACTCGATGCCGTCAGCGCCGTCACGTACCAAGGCAACCGTCGCTGCGGGTCGTGGGACCTGCATATGTCGACTCAGCGATCCAAGGTCGGCGGATCCGTGTCGTCGTCCCAACCTTCGACGTCGACGACATCGTCGTCTGGACCGTTGCGGAACCCGGGCGAGCCGTTGCCCGCATCACGCTGGGCTTGGAAACCATCCACCAGCCCACCCGTGTAGATCGAAATGCGGCGGCTCACGAACCTCGTGAGAAGCCTGCGATACAAGACTCGCGTCACCGGAAAGATCAAGGTCAGGCCTACGGCGTCGGTCACAAACCCCGGCGTCAACATCAGTGCACCGCCCATCACGATCAGACCGCCATCAACGATCTCGCTCGATGGCATCTCGCCCTGAGCGACGCGGCCCTGCATCCGACGAAGGACACCGGTGCCCTCACTACGCAACAGGAGTGCTCCGAGCACGCTGATCCCAACCAGAAGCACGAGCGTCTCGAGGAACCCGATGGCTCCCGACACCTGAACGATCACGTACAGCTCGATGATCGGGGTGATCAAGAGTGCGAGCGCGATCAATGGGAACACACCTGGCATCCTAGAGCCGATGCCGTTGCACGACCCCTCGCCCCAAAGACCCGACGAGATCACAGCAGGATGGCTGCGCACGGTGCTCGGCGACACAACCGGAGATGCGACGTTCGACGGTTTCGATGTCGAAGAGGTCGGCGAGGGACTGTTGACCACCGTCGTACGCATCGGATTGCACTGGGACCGAGACGAGGTCGAACCGAAGTCGTTGATCGTGAAGCTGCCGTCGTTGCTGGAGACGAACAGGATGATCAACCAACAGTTCGGATATGACCAGCGCGAGGTAGGCACCTACAGTCACCTCTCCGCACACCTCGGCGAGTGGGCCCCGTTCTGTCATCATGCCGAGGTTGGGCCACTCGGTGCGTGCATCGTTCTCGACGACGCCCGCGACCATCGCGTTGCCGACCAGCTCCGTGGCGCAACCGAATCTGACAGTGACGCGATCGCCATTGCCGCGGCCGCCGTCCACGCAGCGGCATGGAACGCCGTCGACTTGAAGACCCACAACTTCCTGCCTGGGCCAACCTCACCGGTCGTCGCGGGGTACCGCGACCTGTTCTCAATGACCTGGCCGATATTCACCGAGATGATCGGCGAACACATCAGCGGAGCCCAGGCGGACCGCGCACTGGCAGCGATGGAACGCTTCGACGTTGTCCTCGCCGATTTCGCGCAAGCCCCAAACACCCTGCTGCACGGTGACCTGAGACTCGACAACGTGTTGTTCTCACAACACGATGGTCAAGCGCTGTTGATCGACTGGCAGCTGGCCGCCTGGGGGCGAGGCGTCTACGACCTAGCGTTCTACACCGCTGGCAGCGTCGAGCCGAGCTCGATAGCCGTCGCCGAACACATCATCGACGTCTACCACCATCACCTGTGTGCCAACGGCGTCGCGGACTATTCACGGCACCAAGCATGGGCCGACTTTCGTTCGGGGCACATCATGAACCTTCCAAATCCGGTAACCGCACTCGTCGGGGTCAAGACGACTACAAAGCGGGCGCACGATCTGCTCATCGCCAACGCCCGGCGCGCATTGGGCTGGATCGAGATCCTCGAACTATGACACCGCGCCACACCCCCGGCGACCGTGCGTATCCTCGGTTCTCGTGAGCAACGACGCGGACCAACGCCCTCCTTCGGTCGATCGACTCGCGCGGTCGCTTTCTGAGTCCGGCCTGCCCCACCCGATTCTGGTCGACATCGCACGCGACGCGATCGCCGCCGGCGACGCTGATTCGGCCATCGCACGGTCCGAGCAGTTCGCTCGGCGACTACTCCGTCCGGTGATCAACGCGACCGGTGTGCTGTTGCACACCAACCTCGGGCGAGCACCGTGGGCCACCACCCATCCGGCTTCGTCGTTCAATGTCGAGCTCGACCTCGAGACAGGCGAGCGCGGGTCACGCCATGATCATGCCGCCGCGCTCATCGCGCGATGCGCTGGCGCAGAATCAGCGATCATCGTGAACAACTGCGCTGCCGCGGTGCTGTTGGTGCTCGCCGCGCACGGCGCCGGGCGAGAGGTGCTGGTCTCACGCGGCGAATTGGTCGAGATCGGCGGCGGGTTCCGGGTACCGGAGGTAATGGAACAATCCGGCGCGCGGCTCGTCGAGGTCGGCACCACCAACCGAACACGACTGAGCGACTACACCGCGGCACTGGACGCACCGGGTGCCGACGTCGCCTTGGCAATGCATGTCCATCAATCGAACTATCGCATCACCGGTTTCACCGAGGCCCCCTCGATCAGCGAAATCGCTTCACTTCGCGTTCCGCTGATCGCCGATATCGGATCGGGTCTACTCGACGCCGCATGCCCGTGGCTGAAAGATGGGCCGCCGGCCTGGCTGCGTGACGAACCTGCTGCGCAACAGACCCTGGCATCGGGCGCCGAGCTCATCACCTTCTCGGGCGACAAGCTGCTGGGCGGTCCACAGGCCGGGATCATCGCGGGGGCCGCTAACGCGGTCGCCGAGTGCGCGCGCCATCCTCTGGCCCGAGCAATGCGATCTGGTGACCTCATCTTGTCCTCGCTACAGGAGTTGGCGCTCACCTATCTGCGTCGCGACGGCGCCGCGATTCCCTTCTGGCGTCAAGCCACCCTCCCCATTGGTTCACTGAACCGGCGCGCCGAGTTGCTCTCTGCGACCGTCAGCGGAGTCGACGTGACCGAGTGCTCCTCGGTGCCTGGTGGCGGGACATTGCCTGGCGTCGAGATTCCATCGGTCGGGCTCGCCGTCAGAGGCGACATGCGCTCTCGATTACGTGAGACGTCCACCCCAATCATCGCCAGGGTCGTTGCCATCGACGGTGTTGACCACACGGTGTGTGACCTGCGGACCGTGGAGCCCGACGATGACGACCAGCTCGCCGAGGCGCTGGCCATGGTGCTCTAAGACGTGCACGTACTCGCGACCGCCGGGCACGTCGATCACGGCAAGTCGACGCTTGTGAAAGCCCTGACCGGCATCGACACCGACCGTCTCGACGAAGAGAAGCGTCGCGGTCTCACCATCGACCTCGGGTTCGCCTGGACCGATCTCCCATCGGGCAAGCAGATCTCACTTATCGACGTTCCCGGCCACGTTCGTTTTCTGCGCAACATGCTCGCTGGAGTTGGCGCCATAGATGCGTGCCTTTTTGTTGTGGCCGCCACCGAGGGTTGGAAACCGCAGTCAGAAGAGCACCTCCGAATCCTCGATCTCCTCGGCGTCTCCACCGGCATCATCGCGCTGACCAAGGTCGGACTCGTCGACGACGATCTACGCGAACTAGCCGCGCTCGAGGTTCAAGAGCACACCGCAGGAACCTTTCTCGAGTCGGCGCCGGTGATCGCTGTCGACGTTATCGACGACCAGGGCTTGGACGCTCTTCTCGAGGCGCTCGACGACCTGCTCAAAGACCTACCGACTGCGCCGGACCACGCTCGACCCAGGCTCTGGGTGGATAGGGCGTTCGCGGCCAAGGGTGCCGGAACGGTCGTGACCGGCACGTTGACCGGAGGACGAGTCCGCGT
>JADFOM010000042.1 GCA_022562835.1 Acidobacteriota bacterium
ACCAGCCCTTCTCGCGATGCGCGTGATACATGAACACGACATCGATCGGGCGATCCTGCAGCGGACGTCGCAGACGAAAGCAGTCGTGATCCAGACCCGGCGGAATGTGAATCAAGCTTTCCCGGGGGGCACCCATCTCGAGACCGATATCGACCAGCCATGTAGCGACACAGATCTTGATGCCCGGTCCAACAAATGACACTCGCTCCATCTCGTCGGACAACATGCGATGACCCTGCACGATCGTGGCCGGAAGCCCAAGACGAGGGGGCGCCGCCTGGTTAAAGATCACGTCACCGGAGGGCAAGTCGGGGTCGGTCAACGCATCTACGAGGTGATGGGTCACGCCATGTCCGATGCACATCTCTGGCAACTCGTCGAGACTCTCGATCCGACCGGGCAGGTTGGGCCCGTGTAAGAAATTGACCTCATGACCGAGGCGGGCGAGTCCGTTGGCGAACTGGTACAGCACCGCGATTCCGCCGGTGACACTTTGGGCCGTCGGGTAGACAAACGACACCCTCATCGGGCACTCAGGAAATGGTTGCGACGAAGCGACTGAGAAGGGGTCATCTCGGGGCGAGGATAGCCAGTGCGGTCGAGTCAATAGACCTTCGGTCAGCGATGGCCGCGGCGGGAACATCATCCTCGTGGAGCTCTGCCGCGTTGCGCGACGTGATGCGCTGTCGTAGCGATGACGCCCAGCGTTGGATTTAGCGGGGTGCATGTCGCGCACTACGTTGAACAGATGACGACGTCAGCGGTAATCACATCCCTTTGGCGTTACCCGGTGAAATCGCTCCAGGGTGAGCGCCTGACCGAGTCGGCCATCGACTCCTCGGGTATCGAGGGAGATCGAGGCCTAGCCCTGCGCTATGTCGGGACAAATACCATCGTGTCGGCAAAACAAGGCGCCGTCGCAGACGTTCTGCTGTCCTGGACAGCGCACATGGACGGTGACGACGTCGTCATCGAGATCGACGGTGAGTCGCTGTCTTGCACACACCAGCGCGACGCGGTCGAGCAGCGCTGCTCGACGCTGCTCGATCGCGACGTGATGCTCGCCGATCCCAACCCGACCGAACAGGCCGTGTACTCGAGCGAGTGGCCCGACCTCGACGGACTCGTGATCAGCGGCGTCGACGTAGACCTACCCCTGCCAATGTCGACCGAAGTGCCGACGTTCGTCGACCTGGCCGCACTTCATCTGATCACCGCTCAGAGTCTTCGCTTCCTCGCGGCGCTGACCCCGGGCATTGAGATGCCCACCGAGAGGTTTCGACCCAACATGGTGATCGATCTCGATGACACCGAGGACGGATTCATCGAAAATGCCTGGGAGGGTCGCCGAGCACGGATCGGTGAGGTCGAGCTGAACCTCACAATGCCCACCCCGCGTTGTGTGAGGACCACCCGCAAACAACCGATGTGCGAAGAGGACCTCGGCGTGCTGAGTTCCCTCATCCGCCACAACCGCATCGAAGTCGAAGCCTTCGCTACCAACGCCGCCTGCCTCGGCATCTACGCCGAGGCCACCTCAACGGGAACGATCGCTCTCGGTGACCGGTTCGAGTTGATCGACGACGACCGGTAACGTCGAGGCCTAAGCCGGCTGTACAGCCGAAATCGACGACGGGACAGCATGGATCTTCACTTCTCCAGCACCTGGGAAATCGTGAGCGATCTCTTCGCTGACGACGCTGCAATAGTGCAAGGTGAGCGACGTATCACCTACGGACAGATGGACGACGAGGCAGCTCGCTTCGGCGCAGCTCTCAAGGCCGCAGGGGTTGAACCCGGAGCGAAGGTGTCGCTCTACCTCTACAACAGCCCCGAATACATCATCGCTCAGTACGGCGCATTTAAAAACGGCTGTGTGCCGATCAACGTGAACTACCGGTACCTCGATGATGAGCTTGCCTACCTCGTCGACAACAGCGACAGCGAGGCCGTCGTATTTCACACCTCGCTCGGCGACCGCGTCTCGGCAATCATGGGGAAACTCGATCGGGTGAAGGCGTGGATCTCTGTCGACGACGACGGCACCGTGATCGAGGCTGCCACCCCCTACGACGAGTTCATCGACGTGACGCCTCAGGCCCGCCACCCCCAGAATCCTCTCGATCACTACATGCTCTACACGGGCGGCACGACGGGGATGCCGAAAGGTGTCATCTACGAACAACACGCGTTCATCGCCGGTCTGTATGAACAATTCGCGGCAATCCCCTGGCCCGTACCGATTCCTACCCGCCTCGACGAAGTCGCAGCGTTCGTGCAGCTGATCCATGACACGGTGAAGCTCGTCTCGGTTCCGTGCTGCCCGATCATGCACGGCACCGGCATGTGGATCGGCGTCATGCCAGCACTTATCACCGGCGGCACCGTTGTGCTGCTCGAGGAGCGCAGCTTCGACGCGAACGAACTTCTAGACACGATCGAACGCGAAAGCGTTACCCGCCCGGTCATCGTCGGCGACGCGTTCGCAAGACCAATAGTGCGAGCACTAGAAGCGGCCGAAACACCGCCCGACCTATCCAGCGTCAACATGATCGTCTCCTCTGGAGCGATGTGGAGTGCCGAAATGAAGGCGGATATGGGCCAACATTTCTCGAATGCGGTCATGATCGACGCGCTCGGATCCACCGAAGGCGGATCCTATGGACAGGTGCAATCGAGCAAGGACGGCGGCGACTCTACCGCTCAGTTCTCGTTGATCCCCGGCACTCTGGTCGTAGCAGAGGACGGCGAAACCGTTCCGCGCGGCTCCGGTGGCAAGGGTCTGCTGGTATCGGAAACCGCTGCGCGCGGGTACTACAAGGACCCGGACAAAACCGCAGCAACGTTTCGTCGGATTGACGACGGCTGGTATGTCATCACCGGCGACTGGGCCACCCAGGAACCCGACGGCTCGATCACCCTGCACGGACGCGGCTCCAACTGCATAAACACCGGTGGCGAGAAGGTCTTCCCCGAAGAGGTCGAAGAGGCCGTCAAGACCCACACCGGAATCGACGACTGCTATGTCATTGGAGTGGACGACGACCGCTTCGGCAAACGGGTCGTCGCGGTCGCCTCCAGTATTGAAGACCCCGACGAGACCGAACTGCGCGAGCACCTCCGTGCAACACTCGCGGGATACAAGATCCCGAAACAATTCGTATTCGTGGACGAACTGCAACGCGCCCCGAACGGCAAGGCCGACTACACCTGGGCACGTGAGGTAATCAAAGCCGCCGGGTGAGCGTTTGGTAACGGACTTTACGCCGCAGCGGTCTCGCCGATGGGAACTGGCAAGACCGGAGGCGTTACATGGACAGCCACACTCGGTGCACCGTCTTGGTGCGCGCAATCGCAACGGCGCTCGTCCTCAGCCTGTTCGGTGTCGCGTGCGGGAACACCCCCGGCGAATCGTCAACTCCGACCGGGCCACCGAGCACATCACCGCACCTAGCCCGCTCCACTGAATGTATGCCGGAGAACGGCTGGTCTGTTGCGAGGCTGTTCAACGAGAGGGCACTCGACGCCATCCGCCTCGACTTCCCTGCGCCGACGACACATGCCAGAAATCTCTACCATCTTTCCGCCGCGATGTGGGATGCCTGGGCAGCGTATGACCCGGACGCAAAGGGCTTGTTCTTTGAGCCCGAGCAGGTCTACCGCGACGACGGCGTCGCCCGAGACGACACGATCGCCTACGCGGCGTTTCGACTGCTTCGATACCGATATGAAGAGGCGGCATTCGGAAAGGCGAAGATCAGGAGAGCACTAAACGAGACGATGCGATCGCTTTGCCTCGATCCGACCATCAGCGACCTCGACGGCGATACAGCCGCGGCGCGCGGCAACCGCATCGCGCAGACCATCATCCTCGAAACAACCTCCGACGGGTCGAACGAACGAGGCAACTATGCAGCCCAGTACTCCCCCAAGAACGCACCGATGGTCATAGCGGAGTCAGGGGCCGTTCTCACAGATCCCGATCGCTGGCAACCACTGCAGTTTGAGGAGGCGTTCACTCAACACGGTCAACGGTTGCCCTCGCAGTTACAGAACTACATTGGGCCGCACTGGGGTTCGGTCACGGGCTTCGCTCTGGAGGAGGCACCCGACGGACTACCCATCGACCCCGGTCCCCAGCCGCTGTTCTCCGACCCCACAACGCGTCCCGAGTTCGTCGCTTCAGCGATCGAAGTGATCGACTACTCCTCCAGACTCGACCCCAACAGTGGTGCCGACATCGATATCTCGCCCGGCACCCTCGGAAACAACTCGCTGGGCACCAACGATGGGTCCGGCCACGCGGTCAACCCGCACACGGGTGATCCATACGAACCGAACGTCATCAGCGAGGGCGACTATGGCCGGGCCGTCGCCGAGTTCTGGGCCGATGGGCCCAGCTCCGAAACCCCGCCGGGCCACTGGAACACGATCGCTAACGCCGCGGCAGACGACCCGTCGGCCACACATCTCATCGCAGGTACCCGCGCAACCGAGGATCGCCTCGAGTGGGACGTGTCGATGTACATCGCTCTCAACGGCGCCTTGCACGATGCTGCTGTCGCCGCGTGGGGCATAAAGGCTCACTACGAATCCGTGCGACCGATCTCAATGATTCGCTGGCTCTCCGGCAATGGCCAGTCGAGCGATCCGAACCTGCCCTCCTACGCCGACGACGGGATCTCACTCGTCGACGGACTCGTCGAACTCATCGACGACGCCTCGTCTCGACCCGGTGGGCCGCACGAACTCCTGCAAGATCACATCGGCGACGTAGCGATCCGAGCATGGCAGGCCAACGCACCTGGGCTGCCAGATGCCACTGCGGGTGTTGGTTGGATTCTCGGTGTGGACTGGCTCCCATATCAACGCGACACATTTGTGACCCCTGCGTTCGCTGGCTACGTGTCCGGTCACAGCGCGTTCAGCCGCGCCGGGGCCGAGGTGCTCGCCGCGATCACCGGCGACCCGTTCTTCCCTGGCGGCATTTCGTCGTGGTCCATCGAACGCGGTGAACTCGACTTCGAGAACGGGCCAAGCCATGACGTTGTCTTGCAATGGGCAACGTACTTCGACGCGGCCGATCAGGCCGGCAGCAGTCGGCTCTATGGAGGAATCCACATCTTGGCCGATGACCTCGTCGGACGACAGATCGGTGCCGAAGTCGGCCGCATGGCATGGACCCGCGCGCAACAACTCCTCCCGTCATGAGCGAAACTGCAAGAAGTTGACGACATCGATGTGGTCAACTCCCGGCAATTTCGTGATAATGAACCAAGCCATGACCGGATGAGGGATCGATATGAGCATCGAGGGGGACGTAGACGTTGTCGCAGACAGCGATCCAGGAGCAGCGCTCGACGCCGCCCGGGTGCCACTTCCAGGCTCCAACGTCGAGGTCGGCCCTCTCGGACACCTCGCCCGTGAGCGGGCTCGACTCAACGCACTCGAGTGGGAGCACTTCGGTGTGCACCGGATGGCCGCAACGGTCGGTGCAGAAATCGTCGGTCTCGATCTGACCACCAACATCGATGACGAAGTCGTGGCCGAACTGCGACAGGCGCTCTGGGACTTCAAGGTCATCTTCTTTCGCGATCAGCCACTCGACGCGGCCCATCACGTCGCGTTGGCGTCACGATTCGGCGAACTCGAAATCCACCCGTTCATTCCTTCTACCGGCGACTATCCCCAACTCGTTCGATTCGCCAAGGACGCCGACGTGGGCGGCTACGAGAACGGTTGGCATCACGACGTCACGTGGCGCGCCGAGCCGTCCAAGCTGGCGATCCTCCGAGCCGTCGAAGTCCCCGCGAGCGGTGGCGACACCCTCTTCGCCGACGCCCACGCCGCTTGGGCTGGGCTCGATGCCGCAACCAAGGACCAGATTTCCGAACTCGACGCGGTACACGATTTCATGAGGGCGTTCGGACAACAGGTGCCCCCCGAACGCAAGACAGAGATGCGAGAGCAGTACCCGCTCGTAGAACATCCTGTCGTCTGTCAGCACCCCGTAACCGGTCAAGAGTTGCTCTACGTCAACCGATTCTTCACGGACAACATCGTCGGCATGGACGCGGACGAAAGCGCCCTTCTTATCGACAGGCTTTGCCGTCAGTTCGATCAGATCGAGTACCAATGTCGGTTCCAGTGGCGCAACGATTCGATTGCTATTTGGGACAACCGGGCCGTGCAGCACTACGCGAATAGCGACTACTGGCCCGACGTGCGTGTCATGGAGCGTGCAAGCGTCGTCGGCGACGCACCCGCTCGCTGAGTCCTCCGCTGACGCAGATCCCGATGTTCTCGGTCGCCCACGCGCAGCTCCGCATCTCGGACCCTACGGGTGCATCGTGTCCCTCAACGTCATGTACGCAGCGCGGACTTCATCATCATGAGGGTGACCCGAGGGATTGACGGTGCGGGTCGAGCCGAGTGACCAGCGCCGACCAATGGACAAAGGCTCCTCAGACCCATAGGCGGCCGCAGCTTGAATAGCCGCACCTACCGCTACCGTCTCTTCGTCGTCGTGCACGATGATCGATCGTCCCGACAGGTCGGCGCAGCGCTGTGGGTATACCGCCGAGCGAGCCCCTCCGCCCACCAGGTGGATCGGGCCGGTCGTTTCAATCCCCGCGGCATCGAGAGCGTCGAGGCCGTCGAGGAGTCCGCAAAGCACCCCATCGTGGGCTGCCAAGGCAAGCTGGCCAGGCGTAGTCGAAGTGCGGAGACCGGTGAACACACCGACCGAATCGGGCAGGTTTGGCGTCCGCTCACCATCGAAATACGGCAGCAGCACCGGACGTGTACCGGTTTGGTCGGCCTCCAGGGCCAGACTCGCCAGCCCGGGGGCGTCGGTTCCCAGCCATGACGCCACGGTGTCGGTCACCTTGGTGGCATTGAGCGTGCAGACCAGTGGTAGGAAATTGCCGGTTGCATCAGCAAATCCCGCGACCGCACCGGTCGAATCGGCGGACGGGGTCTGCGACACGCTGTAGACCGTGCCAGATGTACCGAGAGACAAAGCGGTGTCACCCGGCTCGAGACAGAGTCCCAGCGCAGCACCCATGTTGTCTCCCGTGCCCACGCCGACGACTACACCGGCACCTAGACCCACCTCGGCGGCTACGGCGGCATCGACGTAGCCGGCGCGTTGGCTTGGACCGAGCACGGAAGGAAGCTTGAAGGTGCGGGCTGAGCCGAGGGCGATCTCCAGCAGATCTTCGCGATACGTGCCCTGCGCTGGGTCAAACCATCCGGTGCCCGAGGCGTCGCCCCGGTCTGTCACCGCCTCACCGGTCAGCCGCCAGGTGAGATAATCATGCGGCAACATCACCTGGGCGGTGCGAGATAACAACCCTGCCTCATGATCTGCCATCCAGGCGAGCTTGGTGATGCTGAAACTCGCGACCGGAACACTGCCGCAGGCTTCGGCCCAGCTCCGCGCGCCGAGCGTTTCGACGAGGCGCTGGGCTTGGGGTGCCGACGTCGTGTCATTCCAGAGCTTCGCTGGACGGACCGGCTCACCATCGTCGTCGAGCAACACCAGACCGTGTTGTTGGCCCGCGATGCTGATCGCCACCACGTCTTCGAGCTCGATTCTGAGGGATCCGAGCGCCGAAACAAGGGCCTCGAACCACGCTCGCGGGTCTTGTTCGGAAACAGGAGGCGACGTCGTCGGGTGTGCACAGACGGCGAGGCCAACCCGCGAACCCCCGTCGAGCTCATGGACCGACAACTTGGTCGACTGAGTCGATGAATCGACCCCGATAACCAGCGGGGGACTCATCGCGCGCCGAGACTGGCGAAGAACTCGAACACCACGGCCATCTCTGTCTTGGCGAGACCGAGCGCATCTGAAGGATCGTCACCAGCCGGACCGGTGTAGCGCACCAGCTCGGATACCGAATCGAAAACGCTCATGTTTACCCGCCTCGTCGAACTGCTTGGTTAATGCACCCCGCCATCGATCATCGGCTGTGCTTCGTGCGCGATTACGCCGGGTTGGTCGCCATTGTCGTGCATGTTCAGCGACAAGGCCACATGAAGCTGCATCGCCTGTCGACACGTTCTACGATCCCGCTCCATGGCCACCACCTTCGAGCAGAGCGGCAACCGTGTCCCCGTCATCCTCGATACCGACATCGGTGTCGACGTGGACGACTTCTGGGCGCTCGCATTCATGCTGCGCTGTCCCGAGATCGACGTGCGGATGATCGTGAGCGAAAACGGTGACACCGAACACGGAGCCGCGCTGATCGCGCGACTCCTCGACATCGCTGGTCGTACCGACATTCCTGTTGGCGTAGGTATTCCGCTCGGCACAACGCCACGTCCCCATGCGGAATGGCTTGGCGATTATCGCATCGAGGACTACCCGGGCACGGTGCACCGCGACGGCGTGGGAGCGCTGATCGACGTCATTGACGAGGCCGACGATCGCGTCGACGTCATCGCTATCGGTCCTCTCGTCAATCTTGCAGCGACGCTCGCTCGAGCACCACGTATCACCGAGGCCAGTCGATTCATTGGTATGCACGGGAGCATCTACAAGGGCTACCTCGGTGCTGACGAGCCACACGCCGAGTACAACGTCAAATGTCACCCAAAAGCAGCCCAGGCGGTGTTCGGCACGGATTGGTCCCACACGATCACGCCGCTTGATACCTGCGGGCTTGTGGCGCTCGATGGTGAACGGTTCGCAAGAGTACGCGCGTGCCGCGATCCCCTCGTCGAAGCCGTCGTCACCAACCACGACCTGTGGTGCAACAACAGCGAATTGGCCTCACATCTCAAGCTCGATCCAGCCACGCAATCCACGACGCTCTACGACACCGTCGCGATTTATCTGGCGTTCAGCGAGCAGCTCGTTTCGATGGAGACGCTACCGATCATCGTGGACGACAAAGGGAGCACCAACATCGATTCCGACGGCGTTGAGATCCGCTGCGCAACACAATGGCGAGACCTCGACGCTTTCAGCGACCTGCTGACCGAGCGTCTTTGCAGCGCTGGCTGAATCAGACCTGGAGGCACGCTTGGGCGGGGCAACTCCCAGTGGTGTTGCTTGTATTCAACGTCGCTCGATCAACAACTCGGGGTCGATCTCAAGTTCGACACCTATGACGTCGGCGTAGTGACGTTGAGCCACGGCGGCCGAGGGAACCTCGACGCCGAACTCTGACGCCGCGGCATCCGCCATTGCCAAGTCTTTGTGCCCGATTGCTACAAGGCCAACGGCTCCGTCGTGGCGGTCGAACTGGGCGGCTTCGGGAAGTGTTCGGGTGCGACCGATCACATAGTCGGTCATCCATTCCAGGTGTGTGGCCTCAAGAACCTGCTTGAACACGCCGAGTTCGACTCCGGCAGCTTCAACCAGCACCTGTCCGTCGTGGATAGCCGCCATCATCGCGTAGCCAGTGAGATTGCGCGCCAGCTTGACCGTCATGCCGGTGCCAAGGCCTCCCGTATGAAAGATCTGATCGCTGTAACACTCGAGCACCGGCCGTACCCGATCGATGATTGCCTCTTCGCCGCCGGCAATCATTGTGAGATCCCCTGATTGGGCGCCGAATTCGCCTCCGCTAATGCCGACGTCGATGGCGTGGCGCCCAAGTAGTTCGGCTCTGTGGGCAAGGGTGCGGACCGACGCGATCCCCACGGTCGAGTGGATCACCACGATGCCATCGGGTGCCATCGCCTCGATCAGGTCGTTGGACACAGTGTCGAGCAGCTGAGCGTCGGTTGCGACGACGACGCACACGACCTCTGCATCGGTGGCGGCGGCGAGCGCCGATTCTGCTCGGGCGGCACCGGCTTCCACGCACGCATCGGCGGCCTCGGGTCGCAGATCGAACACCGACAGTGCAATGTCGGACCTCGCGATGTGTCCCGCCATCGGTGCCCCCATCTGTCCCAGCCCGATGAAGCCGACTCGTTGAACCGTTCCTTGCTCATTCATTGGTGCCCCTCCCGGCGGCGACCTTAGATCGCGGCGGCGACGAAGGTGACACCGCCGCGATACTCACCTGTCCGACGGCCTGGTGTCTGGGATCGACACACTAGTGTCATGCCCCTCAGCGGACCTGGGTGGCCCCGAGGCGAGGACGCCGGAAACAATGAAGAAACCGACCGTGCTCTTCTTGTGCGTGCACAACGCTGGCCGCTCCCAAATGGCTGCTGGCTGGCTGGCTCATCTAGCTGGAGACGCTATCGAGGCGTGCTCGGCTGGTTCGGATCCCGGCGAGGAGATAAACCCGGCGGCGACGGCAGCAATGTCCGAGGTTGGCATCGACATCTCGTCGCAGCGTCCCCAGCGCTGGACCGACGACATGGCGCATAGCGCGGACGTGATCGTCTCGATGGGATGTGGGGACGAGTGCCCGATCTATGACGGGGTGCGCCGTGAGGCTTGGCAGCTAGAGGATCCGGCCGGTCAACCGATCGAGTTTGTGAGGGTAGTTCGTGACGACATCCGGTTTCATGTGGAAACGTTGATCGAGAGCATGGAAGCCCCCTCTTCATGAGCGCTCAAGCATCCACCGCCCACGGGCCGAGCGCACGTGTTCCGTGGCGGCCCGACGCACAGAAACTCACAGCAGAGTTCATCGGCACCGCTTTTCTGCTGGCGGGCGTCGTCGGATCCGGAATCATGGCCGAACGTCTCACCGACGACGTCGGACTCCAGCTATTTCAGAACGCGTTCGCCACCGGTGCGATCCTCGTCGCTCTGATCCTTGCTTTGCAGCACGCCTCGGGCGCACATTTCAACCCCGCCGTGACCATCGCCGACCGGGTATTGGGCGGAGTCGATACGCCGACGGCTATCAGCTACATCGTCGTGCAGTGTGCGGGCGCGATCCTCGGAGTGATCGTCGCGAACATCATGTTCGACCTCGACGCGGTGGACTGGTCGAGCACCGATCGGTCCGGTGGGCACCTCGTTTTTGCCGAGGGAATCGCCACCTTCGGATTATTGCTGGTGATCTTCGCCGTGGTGAAGTCCGGTCGCGCGGAGATGGTGGCGTTCGCAGTGGGTGGGTACATCGCTGCCGCCTACTACTTCACCAGCTCGACGAGCTTTGCGAACCCCGCCGTCACGATTGGGCGGATGTTCACCGACACATTTGCAGGGATTGCACCCGCTTCGGCACCTGCCTTTATTGCGGCACAACTCATCGCCATCAGTGCAGCAGTCCTTGTCGTCCCGGTCATCTTCCCGAAGTCGGAGGGATAGCGACCTGCGCGTGTCCCAGGACCAGCCCCGGTTCGGCCCTTGCTCCTAGTGTCGCAGGAAGCGGCCCGGCTCGATGCGTTCCCAGATGGCGACCTCCCAGCTGAAGTTGCCGAGATCATCGCCGGCCTCGGTGCCAACGATGTGATCCGCGAGTGCCAGATAGGGGGCTGTGTCGTCGACCTCATAGGCAAGGCTGAGGTGTAGCCAGTCCTTGGGACGCAGCGGATCGTCACCAGCAGCGAGTTCTTGCCCGGTGATGACCGACTCGGTGAGTTCGATCAGCCACGGCGACTCGAGGGTGAGACCAACCCAGCCATCGATCGCTCGCAGGCCGGCGATCCGGACCAGCCCACTCGGCGGTCTGCCGGCCTGACAGATCTCCGCGGTCAGATCGGCGATTACCTGGGTTGCCCGACTCTCCGATCGATGAAAGAAGCCCGTGAGCGTGCAGTGCGGTGGATAGGCCTGAGCGGTCGTCGCACCGACATCGTCCACCGCTGCGAAATACTGCTCGCAGGCCGCAGCGAGCGCTCCGGTTGGCGTGGCGTAGAGAATCAGCTCACGCGAGGTCATCGACGCTCGTATACGAGGTCACCGTCAACGATGACCGCTGAGACCATGGCGGATCGGCCTTCACGAGGCGGTGCTACCACCACGAGATCGGCTCTCGCGCCAGCTTCGATTCGTCCCCTGTCGTGAAGCCTTGCCGCCGTTGCCGGGCCGGATGAAACCAGCGACCAGGCACCCCCGAAACTGGCTAGCCCGGCGTCCGCTATCTCAAACGGAGCCTGCAGCAACGAGGGGTAGTGATAGTCCGAACACAACAGCGGGTCGACCCCAGCGGCAACTGCGTCGCGCACCGAAAGGTTGCCGAGGTGTGACTCGCCTCTCACAAGATTGGGTGCGCCTAGTAGAACCGCGACACCACTGCGACGGTACCGATGGGCGAGCGCAATGCTTAGAGGGAACTCCGCGATCGCAACACCGAGCTCCAGGTCGCGAAGTAGATCCGAATCGCTCGAAGGGTCGTGACTCGCTTTGACACAGCCCACCCTCTCCGCGACCTCTGCCAGGGCGAGTTCGTGGTCTAGGCCCACTTGACGCTGCGAGACAGCGATATCGAGACGATTCTGCAACGCCGTGCCGTCCACCCGGGATCGTGCGACCTGGACGTGTGATAGTCCCGCGTCCGTTGCGACGGCATCAGGGGTGTGGTCGTTGAACGACACCATCGAAACGATGCCGTCGCTCACCCATCCACTCAACTCTTCGAAGTCCGACGTGTTGCACCGTTCGTGACGTACGTGCAGCTCTATGTGCGGTGGC
>JADFOM010000043.1 GCA_022562835.1 Acidobacteriota bacterium
TGAGACACCGCCCAACGGCGTCGATCAGCAGCGGGTCATACTCATTCCCGACGAGGAGAACTATCAGCCCGGCGAGACAGCGCAAATACTC
The DNA here is from genome assembly GCA_022562835.1 of Acidobacteriota bacterium. Lineage (GTDB taxonomy): Bacteria > Actinomycetota > Acidimicrobiia > Acidimicrobiales > SHLQ01 > JADFOM01. Next base: position 92 of record JADFOM010000043.1, read on the forward strand.
GTGCAGGCACCATTCGCCGATGCCGAGGGCCTGTTGACCATCTCTCGTCACGAGATACTGGAGACTCGCCGATTCCACGTCGAGGGAACGAGCACCGTGCTCGACATCTCGATCGAGGACCTCCACATACCGAATCTCACAGTCCAGGTCGACCTCGTCGGAACGACCGAACGCACCGCGGTCGACGGAACACCGATCGAGGGCGCGCCGGACCAGCCAGCCTTCGCGACCGGAAACATCGACCTCATCATCCCGCCGATTTCGCGCACGTTGAACGTCGAGGCGCAGCCGGCGGACGACACCGTGGCACCCGGCGGCAGAACCTCGGTAGAGGTGTCGGTGACCGACCGGTCCGGAAAGCCTGTCGGTGGAGCCGAGCTGGCGGTCATCGTTGTCGACGAGGCCGTTCTGGCATTGAGTGGTTACGAGCTGGGTGACCCCAACGACGTGTTCTACAAGCCGATCTATTCGAATGTCGACGCCCGCTACGGCCGCGACCTCATCGAACTGCTTCGACCCGATCTAATCGAGGGCACCAACGTTCCGACCACAGGCGCCGCCACCGTCGAGGAAGAGGGAGGAGGCTATCTGGGCGACGCCGGCGACGACTCCGCATCAGCGCCCGCGGACAGCATCGCCCAGTCGACCCGCGACGCAGACTCGCTGGCCCAGACTGGATCCGACGATGGAACGATCGAGGAACGTGTCGACTTCGACGCCCTCGCGGTCTTCGACCCTGACGTTGTCACCGGACCAGACGGGACCGCAACGGTGACGGTGCCCTTGCCGGACAGCCTGACGCGTTACCGGGTCATGGTCGTCGCGACCGATAGCGCCAAGCGATTCGGGAGCGCAGAGTCGAACATCACCACTCAGCTGGCACTGATAGCCAGACCTTCTGCCCCTAGATTCCTCAACTTCGGCGACACGTTCGAACTGCCGGTGGTCGTCCAGAACCTCAGCGACGAAGACATGACCGTCGACGTCGCACTCGAAGCCACCAATCTCTCGCTACCCGGCGTCACCGGCAAACGTGTGACCGTGCCGGCCAACGACCGCGTCGAGGTGCGCTTCGAAGCCGAGGCCGACCAGGTCGGCACCGCCCAGTTCCGAGTGGTCGCCGTCTCGGGCGAACATACCGACGCGATCACGACCGAGCTGCCGGTCTACACGCCGGCCACGACCGAGTCGTTCGCGACATACGGGGTCGTCGACGACGGCGCAGTCGTGCAGCCGATCGTCAGTCCAGAGGGCGTGTTCCCTCAGTTCGGTGGCCTGGAGATCGACACATCTTCCACCGCGTTGCAGTCGCTGACCGATGCCGTGTTGTACCTACACGAGTACGAATACGAGAGCGTCGACGCCTACGCATCACGGATCCTCGCCATTGCCGCACTGCGCGACGTGCTCGAAGCCTTCTCGACCGAAGCTCTGCCGTCGGCCGCGGAGATCGATGCCGCGGTCGCCAAAGACCTCGCTTCGCTGGCAACGTTCCAAAACGATGATGGAGGCTTCGCGGGCTGGGAGCGCGGCAGACCGTCGGAGCCGTACCGCAGCATTCAAGCGACCCACGCCCTCGTGGCAGCACGCGACGCCGGGTACACGGTCGATGAATCAACTCTGCAGATAGCGCTCAACTACCTGGGGGACATCGAGCAGTACTACCCGGCGGAGATGTCCAGGCTCACTCAGAACACGTTGAGTGCCTATGCCCTTCACGTACGCGACCTGGCAGGCGACAAGGACGGTGCGAAGGCGACCAAGCTCTACACCGGTGCCGGTGACAAGATCGGCCTGGATGGCCTCGCCTGGCTCTGGCCCATCATCGACGATGGGGCTACGAGCGCCGAGATCGGTCGACGCATCGCAAATGCCGCAGTCGAAACGGCGGGTGCAGCGACCTTCTCGACCGACTACGGCGACGAAGCGTATGTGTTGTTGTACTCCGATCGACGCACCGATGGAATAGTCCTGGACGCGCTGATCGAGAAGGACCCGACCAGCGATCTCATCCCCAAGGTCGTCGCCGGTCTCCTCGCCAATCAGGTCGAGGGGCGCTGGGACAACGTGCAGGAGAATGCCTTCATCCTGTTGGCGTTGAACAGCTACTTCGACACCTTTGAGGCAACCGACCCGGACTTCGTCGCTCGCGTGTGGCTCGGCGACACCTACGCCGCCGAGCACGAATACCACGGCCGCAGCACCGATCGTTCTCAGACGCTCATCCCCATGGCCTCACTGCTCGATGCAGGCGATAGCGACGTGATCGTTGCCAAAGACGGCACTGGACGGCTCTACTACCGGCTGGGCTTGCGCTACGCGCCCAACGACCTCGATCTCGATCCTCTCGACCGTGGCTTCGAGGTGTCTCGACGTTACGAGGCGATCGACGATCCCGCCGACGTCAGCCAGGACTCCAATGGTGTCTGGCACATCGCGGTGGGGGCACGTGTTCGCGTTTCGTTGAGTGTTGTTGCCGACAGCCGCCGCACGAACATGGCGCTGATAGATCCACTTCCCGCCGGTCTCGAGGCACTCAATCCCGAGTTGGCCGTTAGCCAGCCCCTGCCGTTTGAACCGCGTGAACCCGGCGAGATCGAAGGACCGGGCTTCTATGAGGGTGATGTCCCAGCGGAGAGCTTCGCGGAACCTGGTTATGGCATCGGCTACTGGCAGGGCGTTTGGTACGACTATGACAACCTCCGCGATGACCGCGCAGAGGCTATGGCGTCGTTGATGCCCGCTGGCACCTACGGGTACGACTACATCGCACGGGCAACAACTCCTGGTCGATTCGTCGTGCCGCCAACACGCGCCGAGGAAATCTACGCTCCCGAAACGTTCGGCCGAGCCGGCTCGGACATCGTCGTCGTCAGCTAACGCACTGCGGCCGCCGCCGCGGACGTCGCACTAGTGTCGCGACGTGAGCGAAGCGGCAAACGGCGTCGCCGTAATTGGAAGTCTCAACATCGATCGGACATTTTCGGTACCGGCGATACCCGCACCGGGTGAGACCGTGCTGTCGACAACCGCGATTGACGGGCTCGGCGGCAAAGGAGCCAACCAGGCCATCGCCGCCGCGCGCGCTGGCGCGGCAACCTCGTTCATCGGCCGTGTGGGTAGCGACGGGGCCCCGTGGTTGGAAATGTTGAGCAATGACGGGATCAACACATCTTGGGTCACCCAAGCCGACAGCGAAGTGACCGGCTCCGCCGTGATCGCCGTCGACCCGCACGGCGAAAACAGCATCATCGTCGACCTGGCATCGAATGCTCGGCTCGTTCCCACACAGGTCGCTGAGGCGATCGGTTTCCTACGTCCGACCGTTGTGCTCTTCTCGCTCGAGGTGCCCTTGCGCTCGATCGCTGCGGGTTTGGGCGCGGCCACGCCGATCAAGATCGTCAACGCCGCGCCGTTCGACGAGGGCATCGTTGAGTATCTCGACGAAATCGATGTGTTGGTCGTGAACGAGACCGAACATGCAATGTTGCACGATGGTGGGGCGAAAATCGACGCGCTCGACACGCTCATCGTCACCCGCGGCGCCGACGGGCTCGATGTGATCTCGGCCGGGGGGAAACCCCATCACGTTGCGGCACCCCGCGTCGATCCGATCGACACGACCGGTGCCGGTGACACGTTCTGTGGATATGTTGCTGCGCGCTTGAGCCTCGGCGACGACCTGCTCGCCAGCTGCGCTCTCGCCGCGTCCGCAGCCGCATTGGCGACGACACGGCCCGGCGCCTCCGCTTCGATCCCCAGTGCGGCGGACCTCTGATAGATCTCTGGATATTCCTGCAATAGGGGCCGTCGCTGGCTGCCCTTGCAGAAAACTCCAGAAAATCAGGAGATAACCGGGGCGAAACACTGCCGAAACCAGGCGCCCGTACGTTCACCGCATAGATGTGCTGGTCGTGTCATGGCCCGATGGTCGCACCTCCATGGCTTGCCGTTCGTTCAACAAATCCACGGGCGATCACAGTCCGTTGTCCAAAGGAGAACATGATGAGAAAGAAGCTGTTGACAGGAGCGTTGTTCGCAACACTCACGAGTGTGGTCTTCGCTGCCCCTGCGTTCGCGCAGGGTGACGAAGAGCCCCTCGCTGCTGATGCCGTACAGGCGGTGCTGGACAACATCTGGGTTCTCATCGCCGGGATCCTGGTGTTCTTGATGCAGGCCGGGTTCGGTCTCGTCGAAGCCGGGCTGACCCGAGCGAAGAACGTGGCAAACATCATGGCGAAGAACCTGATGGATGCCTCGATCGGCATCATCGCGTTCTTCGCGGTGGGTTATGCGTTCGCCTTCGGTTCAGCCGATAAATGGATCGGCACCGACTTGTTCTTCTTGGGTGGCAGCAGCGACCTGTTCGAGATAGGAGGAAGCGGGTACGGCACTCTTACCATCGCGACGTTCTTCTTCTTCCAGGCCGTCTTTGCAGCAACTGCGGTGACGATCGCCTCGGGTGCCATGGCCGAGCGGACCAAGTTCGTGAGTTATCTCGTCTTCAGTGTCGTGATGTGTGCAGTCATCTACCCGGTCGTCGTGCACTGGACTTGGGGTGGAGGGTTCATTGCACAGCTCAGCGTGGGCGATGCTGTGTTCAGCGACTTCGCAGGGTCCTCGATAGTTCATCTCACCGGGGCGGTCGCCGCTCTGATGGGTGCGATCATCTTGGGTCCAAGACTCGGCAAGTACGACGAGGACGGAAAACCAAGGGCGATCCTCGGGCACTCCACACCTTTCGTGATCGTCGGCGTGCTGATCCTGGCGTTCGGTTGGTTCGGGTTCAATCCGGGTTCGGAACTGGCCGCCGACACCACGGTCGGCTATGTGGCCCTGAACACGATGCTGGCGCTTGCGGGCGGCACGTTTGCGGCGTTGCTGACGATCTGGTCAATCGCCGGAAGGCCTGATGTGGGTATGGCAGGCAACGGCACCTTGGCTGGACTTGTCGCCATCACCGCGGGCTGCGGCACGGTCGAACCGTGGGCGGCTCTCGTCATCGGCATGATCGGCGGAATCATCGTGGTGTTCGGGGTGCTCGGATTCGAACGCGTCCGCGTAGACGATCCGGTCGGCGCTGTTTCTGTACACGGCATATGCGGAATCTGGGGCACACTGGCCGTCGGCCTTTTCGCTCGCTACGACGATGCTTTCCTCGGTCGTGAGAGCGCAGGTCTGTTCTACGGCGGCGGACTCGATCAGCTGGCCATGCAGGCGCTCATGATCGTAATCATCATCGCCTGGGTCGGCATCACAACCGGGCTGCTGTTCTTGGCACTTAAGAATACGATTGGACTGCGCGTAACCGAAAGAGAAGAGATCGAGGGTCTCGACGTACTCGAGCACGGAGCGCCGGGCTACGCCCACGACACGCTCTCACGCGCGGACATCAACGTCTGATCGGTCAGCGTCTTGGAACGAGGATCATGCCGGAGTTGGCCGGGATACCGCCATCAAAGGCATGGTCCTCGTTTCCGTTTTGGTGCGATGCCACAGACGACATCCGAATCATCGTCGGCTCAGCGAGATCGATTTCCACGTCTTCGTTGGTCATGTTGATAACGATGATGCGTTCATCGTCCTCATAACTTCGACGCCAAGCAAGGATGCCGTCGCAAAGCCCCTCCAATAACTCCTGGGACCCCCTCTGCAACGCAGAGCTGCCCCGCCGCTCGGCGAGAACGTCCTTGTAAAGCCAGGCGATCGAAGCGGGGTCGACGCGTTGGGTCTGGGCGTTGCGCAACGCTGCTTCGGGCGGAAACGGCAACCAGTTTTTCGCGGCTGGCCAACCGTGGCCATGTCCCGGTTCCCACGGGATAGGAGCGCGGCATCCGTCTCGGCTACCAGAAGGATCCTGGATCTGATCGGGAGCTACCTCTGCGTCGACCAGACCCAACTCCTCTCCGGCGTACATGAACGGCGTGCCCCGTAGGCACAGCAGCAACAGCACAGCGGCACGAGCGATGGCAGCATCGCCACCGAAACGTTGACGGTGGCGCGGCAGATCATGATTCGAAAGCACCCATGTGGGCCAACCCCCGACGGGGTCGAATGCGTCTTGCGCCCCTTTGACGACACGACGCCATGCATCTGCATCCCAACCGGTCCACACCGACATGAAGTTGAACGACATGTGCAGTTCGTCGTCGTTGCCGTAGTACGTTGCGACTACGTCGGGCTCGAGGAGGTAGACCTCGCCGACCGAGCAACGATCACCGTCGTAAGCATCGAGCACTCGTCGGATCTCGCGAAGGTGTTGATGGGTCGAAGGTTCGTCGTACTCGAGAAGAGGCGAGCCCGGCCCCGATAACAAGTCGGGCAGGGTTGGGTCCTTACCAATCATGTGCACAACATCCATCCGGAACCCATCGACGCCGCGGTCGAGCCAGAATCGAAGTGTGTCCGCCATCGCGGCACGGACGTCGGGGTTGTTCCAGTTGAGGTCCGGTTGGTCGGGGGTGAACAGGTGCAGGTACCACTCGCCGGACGCTTCATCGAAGGTCCAGGCCGGTCCAGCAGGAAACACCGCCTGCCAGTTATTTGGTGGCTTGTCGGAGGTTCCTTCACGCCAGTAGTACCAATCTCGCCTGGGATTGTCGTTCGATGAGCGTGACTCCATGAACCACCGGTGCTGGTCGCTCGTGTGATTCGGCACCCAATCGAGTATCACCCGCATACCGCGATCGTGTACATCCGCCAACAACGTGTCCATCGCCGCGAGATCGCCGAATAGTGGATCGATATCGCAGTAGTCGGCGACGTCGTATCCATGGTCGGCCATCGGCGAAGTGAATACCGGAGACATCCATAGGGCGTCTACGCCGAGCCATTCCAGATGGTCGAGGCGGCTTCGTATCCCCTCGATATCACCTATTCCGTTGCCGCTCGTGTCACAGAAGCTGCGGGGATAGATCTGATACACGACCGCCGTCTGCCACCACGGTGGTGTCGGAGAAACCACATTTGGTGCCATGGCACAGTTTGCCGCGAATGCCACGGCGGCCGACAATTGGATCGTGGACGGGATCGGACGTGTCGATGTTTGAAGGTTTGACCGACGAGGAACAGGTGAGTTGGGACAGCAACGGTTATTTCGTGATGCGCGGGTTTGTCGACCCTGAGGAGGTCTCACCGCTGATACAACGCGTCATCGAGATTGCCCGCGCCGCCGACGACGGTGTTGATGTCTCACCCGCACTGATCATGCCTGAAGACCTCCTCTCGGGTGCACAGACGCCGGAGGGCAGACTTTCGAAAATCTTCCGTATTCACCGTCAGGAACCTCTGATTCGACGCTTCTGCGAGGACCCACTTTTGCTGTCCAAGGTGTGTGGGCTGCTCGGTCCCGACGTCGACTGTTTTCTGAGTCAGTTCATCTTCAAACACCCCGGTGCGTTGGGTCAGCCCTGGCACCAGGACGAGTGGTATTTCCGGATGACGCCAGCGCCGCAGGTAGGAGCCTGGCTGGCGGTGACCGAAGCGACGCCGGACAACGGCCCGCTGTGGGTGATGCCAGGCTCGCATCGCGAGGAGATCCACGAGAACGTGACGAGCGATCCCCGCGAGGGAGCCAACTTCGCCTACGTCGAGATCCAGGATGCCGATACGAGCAACGAGGAAATGTTGCTCATGGCACCTGGTGACCTGCTGCTGTTCCACAGCCACCTTCGTCACCGATCGACCGACAACCGCTCCGCGAGCTCGCGCGCCGCGATGGTGTATCACTTCGCCAGGGAGGGAACCACCGGTATCGACGCTGGCAATCAGGACTGGCTCGCGGTCGCGCGTCGGTGACCTCGAACCGAGCCAGCCTGTGTGGAAATTCCCTCTTAGCTCAGAGTCAGTTCATCGTCGTCGAACACAACATGCACCGTGTCTCCATCACCAAACCGGCCGTCAAGAAGTGCCGAGGCGAGTTGGTCTCCGATTTCGCGTTGGATGACCCGCTTGAGTGGCCTTGCACCGAAGGCAGGGTCGAAACCCGCCTCGGTTATGTGGTCCGCTGCCTCATCTGAGACCTCCAAGGTGATGCGACGCGACTCGAGCCGACGTCGCAGTGCATCGATTTGGATGTCGACGATGCGACGTAGTGACGTTTTGTCGAGTACACCGAAGCGGATCATGTCGTCGACTCGATTCAGGAACTCGGGCCGGAAGAATTCGCGCGGATCACCCGGCAGGTTCGACGTCATGATCAGCACGGTGTTGGTGAAGTCGATCGTACGTCCCTGGCCGTCGGTAAGGCGGCCGTCATCGAGCACTTGTAAGAGCACGTTGAACACGTCTCCGTGGGCCTTTTCGACCTCGTCGAGCAGGATCACCGAGTAAGGCCGCCGGCGAACAGCTTCGGTCAACTGTCCCCCTTCGTCGTAGCCGACATAACCGGGAGGCGCGCCGATGAGTCGCGCAACGCTGTGCTTTTCCATGTACTCGGACATGTCGATTCGCACCATCGCGCGATCGTCGTCGAACAGGAAGTCTGCGAGCGTGCGGGCGAGTTCTGTCTTGCCGACGCCGGTTGGACCCAGGAACAGGAAAGAGCCGATCGGTCGGTTCGGATCAGAGATGCCGGCTCTCGAACGTCGGATCGCGTTCGCAACAGAAGCAACAGCCTCGTCCTGACCGATAACACGTTCTTTAAGTACCTCTTCGAGACGTAGGAGTTTGTGCATCTCACCCTCCATGAGGCGAGATACCGGCACTCCGGTCCAACGCGCCACAACCCCTGCGATGTCCTCTGGGTCGACCTCCTCTTTGAGCATTGCCCCGTCGGACTGAAGCTCAGCAAGCCGTTGGGTCGTGTTGGCTACCTCGACCTCGATTTCGGGCACACGTCCGTAGCGGATTTCCGCGGCGGCAGAGAGATCGCCGCTGCGCTCGAATCGCTCCGCATCGGCCTTCGCTAGCTCGAGCGCCCCCTTCGCTTCGCGGATCTTGTCGATTGCGTCCTTCTCGCTGCGCCAGTGTGACTGCATTCCCGACAGTTCCTCGCGAAGGTTGGCGAGCTCTGACTCCAGCGACGCGAGGCGCTGCACCGAAAGCTCATCGGATTCGTTCGATAGCGCAACCTGCTCGATCTCGAGTTGGCGAATGCGGCGATCGATGACATCTATCTCGGTCGGCATCGAGTCGATCTCGATGCGCAGCGTGGACGCTGCCTCGTCGATGAGGTCGATTGCCTTGTCCGGGAGGAATCGCCCGGTGATGTAGCGGTCCGAGAGGGTTGCAGCAGCGACGAGGGCCGCATCTTGGATGCGCACGCCGTGATGAACCTCGTAGCGTTCCTTGAGACCGCGCAGGATGGCGACCGAATCCTCGACGGAGGGCGGCGCCACGTACACGTTCTGAAAGCGACGTTCGAGAGCTGAGTCCTTTTCGATGTGTTTGCGATATTCGTCGAGCGTTGTCGCTCCGACCATCCGTAACTCACCGCGCGCCAGCATCGGCTTGATCATGTTCGAGGCGTCCATGGCACCCTCCGCTGCCCCTGCGCCAACGATCGTGTGGAGCTCGTCGACGAACGTGATGACCTCTCCCTGTGCGTCTGTGATCTCCTTGAGCACGGCCTTGAGCCGTTCCTCGAACTCGCCGCGGTACTTGGCGCCTGCAACGAGCGCACCGAAATCGAGAGAAATGAGCCGTTTGTTTCGCAACGAGTCCGGCACATCGCCTTCGACGATGCGTTGCGCCAAGCCCTCCACGATCGCGGTCTTGCCTACGCCCGGCTCTCCGATGAGCACAGGGTTGTTCTTGGTGCGCCGTGACAACACCTGGATCGTGCGCCGAATTTCGTCGTCACGTCCGATCACTGGATCCAGCTTTTGGGACCGAGCCTCCTCGGTGAGATCTCGACCGTACTTCTCGAGGGAGTCAAACGTTCCCTCCGGACTCTGGCTCGTGACGCGGTATGAGCCGCGCGCGGTGCTGACCGCTTCGACGACGGCATCCCGGTCGAGCCCGAGCCGGTCACTCAGGGCCATGAGGAGGTGCTCGGTCGACAGGTAGTCGTCGTCGAGCGCGGTCCGCTCGTGATCGGCGCGTTCGAGTACGTCGCGCAGCTCGCGTCCCACTTGAGCTTCGCCGCCGTATGCGTGGGGAAGCGCCGCAATGGCATCAGCCGCCTCGTTCTTTGCACTCATAGGCGCGATGCCGAGTGCCTCGAGGATGCCGAGCACAAGTCCTTCGGGTTGCGCGACGAGAGCGGCGAGGAGGTGGTCGGGGGTTACTTCGGGGTTGGACCGACCGGTCGCGTCCGAGGTTGCGGCTGCAAAGGCCTCCTGTGTCTTGAGTGTCCAGCGGTTTGGATCGAAGGCGGTTGACATTCTTAGCTCCCTTTCTGCGCGGAGAACACCATTCGATTCGCCGCCTTCCATGAGTATAGCAATTATATAGATCTTTTATACATAAAACTTGAGTGTTAGTGCATCAACTTAGATGAGGGGGACTACACTCTTGTGTGCGGCGAATACTCGACGCAACCAAACTCCCCAGGAGGCAGTCATGCTCACACGATTTGACCCATTCACCGAGTTGGCCCGACGCAGGATCGCCGATCCTCTAGTACGGCCACTCACCGCCCGCTCGATCCCGATCGACGTCTACCGCCACGACGACACCGTGCACATCGTGGTCGACGTACCCGGCGTATCCGACGCGGAGCTCGATGTCACCGTCGAGCGCGGCGCCGTAACGATCACCGCTGAGCGCGTCGCGGAAATACCCGAGGGTGCACGCACGTTTGTTGGCGAACGCGTGGGCGGCACTGTCTCGCGCACCGTTCGGTTGGGCGACGCTCTCGACACAGAGCAGCTCACCGCCAACCTCGACAGTGGCGTGTTGCACCTCACAGTTCCGGTCTCGGAGAGGGCGCAGGCCCGCAAGATCGAGATTGGCCGCGAAGAGCTCGCCGCGCTCAACTAACAGACGAACAACGGTGTAGGCGGCGCCGCCGATCAGCGATCGAGCGGCGCCGTCCACTCGAGGCCGCGGCCGATGTGTTAGCCGCATGTGGTGAGCTAGTCGCTGGCGGCGGCCATCATGCGCGTCTTGCGTTCAGACAGCAGCACAGCTGCGATCAGCATGGTGATGATGATGCCGAGTGAGAGGTACGTGTTCACGTGCAGCCACTCGCTAAGCGCCATCTTGGCCCCGACGAAGATCAGAATCGCCCCGAGCGCGTGGGACAGATAGTGAAAACGCTCGCGGGCGTTGGCTAACAGGAAGTACATCGCTCGAAGACCAACGATGGCGAACGCATTCGACGCAAAGACGATGTACGGCTCGTCAGATACGGCCAACACGGCCGGCACCGAGTCGAACGCGAAGACCACGTCGGTCAGCTCGATGACGATCAGTGCAACCAGCAAGGGCGTGCCGACACGCTTGGCATTCTCGATGGTGAAAAACTTGTGACCATCGAACTCGTCGGTCATCGGCATGAACCGACGAATGAACTCGATGAGCTTGGTACCGGTTTCGGTTTCCTCGTCCTCGCGATGTCGGATGATCTTGATTCCTGTGTAGATCAAGAAGACACCGAACACGATCAACATCCAGGAGAACCGCACGATGAGAGCACTGCCGACCAGGATGAATACCAGGCGCAGAACCAATGCTCCAAAGATCCCCCAAAAGAGCACGCGATGTTGATACTTCAGTGGGATCGCCATCGAGGTGAACAACATCGACCACACAAATACGTTGTCCACACTGAGTGATTTCTCGATCAGGTACGCAGAGATGTACTCACCGAACGCAGCGCCGCCAAACCCGATCGCGATGGCCACCGAAAACGTTAGACCGCATGCGATCCACACGAGGGTCTCGGCCAGCGCCTCGCGAGTCGTCGGGACGTGATCGTCACGGTGGCGATAGAGGTCGACTGCCAACATGGTGGCCAGGATGACGGCGAGTGCGACCCAAGCCCAGATCGGAACATCGAGGTCAACGAAGTTGTCTCGAGATGAGTCAGCACTGGCCAGCAACATGGGCCACATTCTGCCGCCAACCGATAGCTGCGCGCTCCCTTGGGTACCGCTCCATTGTATAAAACCGAGGGTTTACTGGACGGGGTCGCCGTCTCGTAGAACCGGGAACTGAAAATGCGGATCGTTTGCCGGCACCTCGATCGTCTCGGTGCCCGGTTCACCGTCGATCCGCACCGCTCCCTCTGGGGCGTACTGCAAGATGTATGCCTTACGCACAGCGTCTGTCCGGTTGGGCCCCGTGAGGTGCGGAGTCAGCGACGAGAAGACCACGATGCCGCCTTTGGCGACTGGAGCGCAGACGTCCTTTGGCGCGTCCTCAAATATCTGCCATCCGAGGGGCTCGACATAGGAATGTTTGAGCGTGCCGTAGCGGTGCAGTCCCGGGGCGACATGTGGGCAGCCGTTGTCGGGGGTGGCGTCGGTCAACGCCACCCAACAAGTCAGGTACTGCTGGGGTCGCACGAACGTG
>JADFOM010000044.1 GCA_022562835.1 Acidobacteriota bacterium
TCGGCCAACCGTTCCCGGCCGAGCCAGCCACTCTTCGCTGCTACAGGATGCGCCGGCACCTTCGGTGGCGGCGAAGTACTCCCACACGATCGGCCCAAACCAATCGATGATCGCTCGCTTCGTCTCGACCGGACAGGGCGCAGCTCCGTGCAACACGTACTGAAGTGATGTCACGTCCGCCGATGAGCGCAGCAGGGCCGGAAGCCGAAGCAGGCGGTGAAACATCGTTGGGACCATGTGTGTGTGCGTGATGTGATGCTGTTCGATCAGGGTGAGCGCTGTCGCCGCGTCCCACCGCTCCATTAGAACTATGCCCACACCGTTCGCGAGGGGCACTGTCATTCCGTAACCGTGCGGGCCGCCATGGTAGAGCGGGCCGGTACAGAGGTTGCGCTGACCGGTCCCTGCGGCGTACTTGGGAGCGGTCGTCAGGGCGGTGAGACCAGTGGAGTAGCTCGGGGGACGGACCACACCCTTGGGCCGCCCCGTGGTACCCGACGTGTAGAGCATGCGCGAACCCAGAACCGGATCATCGATGAGCGTGTCATCCTCGGCGTCGAGCGAGTCTTCGTAGGACGAGAAGCCTGCGATCGAACCGCCTACCGAGAGAAGACAATCGACGTGTGGAGACGCCTTGGCCACCCCTGCCAGTGTCGCCGCGGCGTGAGCGTCGCCGACGACCGCTCGAGCCTCACAGTCGTTGACGATGTAAACGACCTCGTCCTCGGTGAGCTGCTGGTTGACCGGCGTGTATCGAAGGCCCGTGCGCAGACAGGCGTGCACGATCTCGGCGTATTCCGGCCGATTCGATAGCGCTATCGCGACCGAGTCGCCGGCCTGCAGTCCAGCCCGTCGGAGGGCCCGGGCCAATTGGTTGGTGCGGGCTTCGAGCTGTGCAAACGTTCGATCGCCTGCCACGCTCACGATGGCAGAACTGTCCGGGAACTCGGCCGCCCAATGCGCGAGCGTGGCTCCGACCTTTTCGAGTGACTCCCGCTGGTCCGTGGTTGGTAGGCGATTTCTCAGAGTGCTGCTCCGCCTCGGAGGAGGCGCCCAGGCATTGGCCCATCAGGGTCGATGACATCGGCGCCGTCGCGTCGGATGAGCTCACCGTTGACGATGACGGCGCTGATTCCAATCGCGTCCGACACCAGGCGCTCGGCGCCGCTGGGTAGGTCCTGTACTCGACGAACCGGTGCAGCAGCGACGGTTGACGGGTCGAACACGACTACATCTGCCGGTCGGCCCTCAGCGAGTAAACCCCGATCGGTGATCCCCATCAACGTCGCCGGCCGCTGGGTGAGTTCATGCACACCAGCCTCGAGCGTTAGTGCGCCCCGATCGCGAACCCAATGACCGAGGAGGTGCGTGGCGAAACCCGCGTCACAAAGCTGGTCAGCGTGAGCACCTGCATCCGAGAGCGTCACCACGGTGTGGGGGTCCGAGATGAGAGTCTCCACACCGGTCTCATTATGATTGAGGTAGGCGAGCCGGAACCGAGCTTGGAGGTCGGCCTCCAGGCCGAGGTCGAGCGCGAGATCGACGGGATCGACGCGACGCTCCGCCGCGACCGCAGCGAGCGAACGTTCCTCCAGCGCTTCGTCGGGCGCGAAGCGGGAAATGACCGTTCGGTCGGTCCACCCCGCGTTGACGTTCTTGGCACCCGCTGCGGACGCAGTCCGGAACTGTTCGCGAAAATCGGGGTCTGAGTAGAGCTCCCTCTTGCCGGCCGCGTCTCGAGACATCACCTCGCCAAAGAGGGGCATGATCTCGAACGGATACGGCTCGGCGAACCGGAAGTCCATCATGATGGGTCGACAAGCGACTTGGGGAACGATCTGGCGCCCTGCCATCTGGGTCTCTGCGGCCATTTCCAGGTATCGCTCGTGCGACCCGGGGCCAACCATGTCAGCTAGGAGCGCCGTCCAGGTGATCGGGACACGATGCCGGTCCCAGAGTTCATCGAACTCATCGGTGAACAGCGCCCTGCCCATGGCCGCCTGGAACACACCATGACCGGATTCGGCAACCGCTCCGACCAGAGCGTCGACTTCGTCGAACAGGGCGAATCGGCTGGGCACCGGTTTCCCGCCGGCACCGTGATGTGCGGCGGCCTGGGACGTACTGAAACCGATCGCCCCCGCAGCCATTGCGTCCGCTACCAGCGATCGCATCTCCGCGATCTCCTCCGGCGATGCTTCCCGCTCGGTGGCGTCCTCCCCCATCACCGCTAGCCGCACCGGCGTGTGACCCACATAGGCCGCGACGTTCACGGCGGTCCCTCGCTCCTCGATTACGTCCAGGTACTCGGGATACGTCTCGAATGCCCACGACTCCCCCAGCCCGGCCGCCAGAGCGTCGTAGGACATTCCCTCGACTTTCTCGAGGGTGCGCATGATGGTTTCGCGATGCTGCGGAAGGGCTGGCGCGATCCCGAAGCCGCAGCTTCCAATCACGACGGTGGTGACCCCATGCCACGGTGAACAGGTGGCGCCGCGGTCCCATAGCAGCTGTGCGTCGTAGTGGGTGTGCATGTCGACGAAGCCGGGACAGACGATCGACCCGGTCGCATCGATCAGCGTCGCCGCACTGTCGGGTGCGTTGCCAAGCGCCACTATCCGACCGTCACTAATCCCGACTTCACCGATGAAACCGTCCGTTCCGGTGCCGTCGATGATTGTGCCGCCGACGATCTTGCAGTCATATGTCATCGTCGCTCAGGCGGCCGCTGAGACGGTGGGCAGCTCGGGTGGATCCATGCGAAACAGATTCACCGCATTGTCGCGAAGGATGCGTCGCCGGATCGCGTCGTCGAGGTGACCTGTGTGTTCGACGAGGAGCTGTTGGCTCAACGGCCAGGTCGAATCGGAGTGGGGGAAGTCGTTGGCCCAGAGGAGCCGCTCGATGTTGAGCTGGTCATGACATCGAAAGGCCGTCCAGTCGTCCTGGAATGTCATGTAAATGTTCTCGAAGAAGTATTCGGAGGGTTTCTGCTCGAGTTCCTGACACCTGTTCCAGAACCGGTGACGTGCGTAGATGGCGTCCATTCGGTAGGCGTAGTGCGGTGCCCAGCCAGCGTCAGCCTCGACACAGACAACCTTCAGGTCTGGGAAACGATCGAACACCCCCGAATAGATGAACATCCCGACGATGTCCTGGCAGCTCCGCATTGTATTGAGCAGTGCGTTGATCTTTGGACCCCGGAACGGGCGAAATGATGTGTCGGTCAGGATGTGGAAGCACAACGGCAAGCCAAGCTCGACTGCCGTCGCCCATACCCGGTCATAGATGGGATCGTCGTAGTCGCCTTCGCCAGGCGAGCCAGCCATCATCACCGCATGAAACCCCTGGGCGGCGATGGCCCCAAGCTCCATGGATCCGCTGGCTGGATCTTTCATCGCGGCCTGCCCCGCTCCATACAGCCGGTTTGGCGCGTACGCGCAGTACTCCTGCAACCACCGGTTGTAGGCCTCCATCGTGGCACGTCGATAGTCGAGATCATCATGGCCAGCGAGGTTCATTCCGACGGTAGCGAACAACATTTCGGCGACGACACCATCTCGGTCCTGGTCGCCGAGACGAGGGGCTGGGTCCCAGCCTGACCTATGCCAGTCTTTGAAGTCACGGCCGGAGAAGCTCATCTGGTCCGACTCTTCGCCCGCCGCGGCGACTAGTCCCATCGGGACCTTGTTGTGCTCCATGCCCGGGATGACGTAGAGGTCACCACGCTCTGGGTCGTTGGCGATGTAGGGAGCTCGGTCTCGGTAGGCCGGGTCGATGAAGCGTGAGTAGCAGTCGGGGGGCTCGGTGACATGCGAATCGGCTGAGACGAGGCCGTAGGGAAAGGTCGATTCCATTTCCAGACCGTAGACCGAGATTCAATCGCGACAAAAGACCGGAAGCTACGTGCTCCGCGTCAGCCTCAGGCTTGCGCTTCGGCATCGCCGCGCCATAGATCGGCGAAGGAGGCGTCAGCATTCGGCAAAACCGCAACGACCAGCGGCTGGAGCTTCATCCTCGGTCGGATCCCCTAGACGACCGATTATGGCGTGTGTGGGGGTGGGTTCCCGCGCTCGATCTCGTTGAACATGGCGCCGATGGCCCAGGCCACAAGGGGGCCGGACTCACTGCCGGGCACTCCGAACTCCTCGCGCATACGCAGCCACGCTTGGGCCGAGACGAGACAACGCATGAGCGCGGCGATGTGCAGATGGTCGCGTACATCGAGGTGTGGAGCCGATGCAGCCACGACGTCGACGGCGAGCTTCGAACGCGCTCTGGTGGCTTGGGAGAACTTTCTAGGATCGGCGTTGAAGAGGGCTTCTGCGCGTGCCGCCACGAAGTGCTCGTCGCTGTCGTTCATGAAGCGCTCGGCCATCGTCTGGAAGTCCGCGAGCGATTCCACATCGCGGATGCGATCCTCGGAATTGGTGAGAGTTTCGAGGCGATCGACGAGACCGGCCAGGAGCGCATCGCGGTCGGGAAAGTGCCGGTAGACCGTGCGTTCAGACACGCCGGAAGCGTCTGCGAGTTCGCGGTTGGTGATCTCGTCGGCACGCTGCTCCTCGAGAAGAACGACCAACGCGTCCAAGATCAGGCCCCGCGTCGCACTCGCCTGGCGTTCGCGCAGCGGCGAACGGTAAGGACGAGAAGTCGTGGTCGTATCGGTCATCGGTGCATCGAGCTCTCGATCTCGGACTCTTGCTCAATTCTGTCATGATATAGACTTAAAAGCAAATGTCCGTATTCATGGCAGACTACTGTCGTGGAGTTGGTCATCGTTAGTTCTTCAGTGGAGCGACCGCGAGGATAATTGAGTCGTCGCCAGCACCTGATTGTTAGACGACCAAGCATGAGCTCGGGTAGACCTGCAGCATGATTTCAATCAACGATCTCATATCGCCCGCAAACCGGCTCATCGCTGGGTTACTCCGGTCGCCGGCCCACCGGTTGGCCAGCAAGGGCCTTATGGAGTTGCGATGGAACGGGCGCAGCAGTGGCACCGCCTTCCGCGCACCGGTTGGGTATCAGCGCAGCGGCGACCAAGTGACCGTGCTGATTTCAAAACCAGACCAGAAGTCGTGGTGGAAGAACTTCCGTTCCGAATGGCCCGCCGAACTCTTGATCATGGGTCGCGAGTACGACGCCATCGGACTACTGGTCGAAACCGACGATCCGGTGTTCACAGAGCACATCGAACTCGCGCTTCGCCGACTGCCCTGGATGGCTAGTCAGTTCGGTGGATTCAAGTTCGACAAGTCGACCGGTCTGACCAGCGAACAACGTTCGATCGTGCGCGAACACGTCGCCGTCGTGGTGTTCACGTTGGTCGATTGCGACTCCGCCACGACATAACGTCTGCGCCGCGTCTTGTGCTACCGGACCCACCGGTGCAATACAAAGGGCTCAGGAATCCCTTTGAGTTGCGTGGTACGGGCGTCGCCGAAATCAAGGCCGGAGCCGAGCGTCGCGCTGCAGACCGTGTCCGAAACAAGAGTCTCGCCACCCTCGGCAACGCCCATTATCCTGGCGGCGATGTTGACGGTGAGACCCGACACATCATCGCCGCGAACATCCACATCTCCCACGTGTACACCGGCGCGGATTTGGAGGTCCCGCTCGGCGAGCTCTGCCCGGATGGACTCTGCGGTTGCCAGCGCGGCGGTCGCTGAGGGCAAGAGGGCCAGAACCCCATCTCCTGTGTATTTCACCACCCTCCCTCCATGGTGGAGCACGTAGCGATCGACTATTTTGTCGTGCAGGTCGAGCAGATGGCGCCAAGCCGCATCGCCAACGTCAACCGCTCGTTGGGTTGAGTCGACCAGGTCGGTGAACAACACCGCAGCTAGGGCGCGCTGCGGAGCGAGATCGCTCGGTGCTCCGGTAACGAACTGCGCGATCTCGGCAAGCAACGCGTCCACGTCGCCCGCGATCGGATACGTATCTTGTCCCGGTATCTGTACGAACGAGGCTCCTCGGATCTCGTCCGCCACGGCACGAACCGACCGTTCAGGGCTCATGCAGTCTCGGTTGTGGAGCACCAATGTGGGCATACCGATGCCCGCCGGTGTGAGCGGCGCCTGATAGCTGAGAATGTGACCCCACATGCGAGCAGCGGTAGCCGGGCTTGCCCCGCTTCTCCCCGCTCGCTGCAACCACTCATTGAAGTCGGGGTCCTGAATTCGACTAGGAAAGGCCATCTCCTCGACCGAACGAGTAGGTATCGACGCCTCACCTGAGGTTGAGAGGAGATCAGCCAATCCGCTGGTGAAACTTGCTGGATTCACCAAGGCCATCGACCCGAACAGCTCAGGCCGCAAAGACGCTGCTAAACGAGCTACTCCCATGGGCTCCCACGACACCACCAGAGCCCGCTTCAACCCGGAGTATTCGACAACAGCACAAAGATCCTCCGCCCACTGCTCTTGCACGCTGCGCGTCCAATCAGTGATCGGATCCGACAAACCCACGCCCCGTTTGTCGAACACCACAAGACGGCCGAGCGAAGAGAGACCCGCCATGAAACGCGCGCCAACCCGATCCTCTTCGAGCATCTCGAACGGGAAGAACGCCCCTGACACCATTACGACGTCGACTCCGCCCGGCTCCCCGGTGACACGAAACGCAACATTGCTGTCGACCACGGGCGCATATGCGATCTCGGTCAATACATCTCCTCGACAAGACATCTGGCGGATTTCCGCACGTGCTGCGTTCTGGACAGCATCCACCGTAGATCATGTGGCATGCACCACGTCCAGCGCTGCATGGGCGTTCGTCTGGGGAGGGTATTCATCATCCCGCCAGCGCCGGCGGCGCCGTTGCGAAACACTGCTCCGACCGCTGTGATTTTGGGGTATCTGTAAGGGTTTCTGTGCAAAGCTGTGCTATGGCGACAACAGCTCCGAACATCGTGTTCATCTTGACCGACCAGGAACGCTTCTTCCCTGAGTTGCCAAGCGGGTTCGACATCCCAGGTCGGCACCGTTTGCAGGACTTGGGCGTCACGTTCACGAACCATCAGATCACGTCATGTGTCTGCACGCCTTCGCGTTCGACGATCTACACCGGCCAACACATTCAACGCACCGGGGTGTTTGACAATGTGAACTTCCCTTGGGCAGCAGATCTCCCTACCGATATGCCGACCGTGGGGCATCGCCTTCGTGATCTGGGCTATTTCAGTGCCTACCTTGGGAAGTGGCACCTGTCCGCGGAGCTTGATACGACCGATGTTTACGGTGGCCCGAATCCAGGATTTGCTGACGTACTCGATGGCTATGGGTTCTCCGATTTCGTGGGCCCTGGCGACGTGATCGGGATGACACTTGGGGGCTACCGCAACGACGTCGTGATCGGTGCAATCACTAGGCGTTGGTTGCGACTCCGAGCCCAGGATCTCGCTGACACCGGTACTCCTTGGTTCTTGGCAGTCAATCTGGTCAACCCCCACGATGTGATGTTCTTCGACACCGACCTTCCCGGCGAAGCGGTCCAGAAGTCGCAACCGACGATGGTGCCCTTGTCGACCGCGCCGCGCTCGCCGCTGTATGCCGCGACCTGGGATCTCCCCCTGCCCGCAACGCGTCATGAGGGCTGGGACCCCGCCGAGCGGTTGAGCGCGCACCTCGAATACCAGGAAGGCCGCCGGCACATGGTGGGTCTGATACCTGATGAGGATGAGCGCTGGCAACGGCTTCAGGACTACTACCTCAACTGCATAAGGGACAGCGACCGCCAAATAGCGAGCGTGCTCGATGAGTTGGACGATCAAGGATTTCTGAACGACGCAGTCGTGATCTGCACGTCCGATCACGGCGAATTGGGAGGCGCACACGGCATGTCAGGCAAGGGTGCCACCGCCTACCGCGAGCAGAACAACGTGCCCTTGATTATCAAGCACCCCGACCTTTCGGGAGGAAGCACCTGTGATGCGTTGACCTCGCATCTCGATCTGGTGCCCACGATCGTCGGGAGCACCGGGTCCAGCGACGAGGGCACACAAGATCTTCCTGGGCACGACATCTCTACGGTGCTGTCGTCAGGAGGGCCGACCAGCGTTGACGCGATCAGAGACGCGACGTTGTATTCGTTCAACATGCTCTTGACCGTCGACGGAGACTTCGTTGGCGACATCGCCGCGCTCAAAGCCCCCGGGGCTGTGCCTGGGCCACCTCCGAGCCCGGACCTTTCAAAACGCGGCGCTATCCGCAGTGTTTTCGATGGTCGCCATAGGTTCACCCGATACTTTGCTCCAACCGAGCACCACCGGCCCGAAACCATCGACGACTTGACGGAACGCAACGACCTCGAACTCTTCGACCTCGACAGTGATCCAGGTGAAACAACGAATCTGGCACAAGGTGCTGCCAAGGCCGAAGAGTTGGTCTTACAGATGAACTCGCTGCTAAATCGGCTGCTCGACGAAGAGGTCGGAGTCGACGACGGCAGCTTCTTGCCGACGGGCGCAGAGACGCCTTGGGAAATCGACCGCTGGGACGTGTGACACGTCTGGCGCACCGTAACGGTCACGTTCAACTCAACGCTGTCAGCCGAGTTGGTCAAGTCGATGACGTGGCCGGTGCTGAGTGAACGACGGCATCGAGTTTCGCTCGGATCGGCCGAGAACGACACCGCCCCCGCACCCTTGACCGGTCCGCTATGTGCCTGTTCTCTTTTGCCTATCTGTTTCAGGCCGTCATCGAAGCGCAGCGATGATGGAGACCGCTCGCTCCCTGGCTTCCGCGAACTTGCCCTGTTCGGCGTTGTTAGCCCAGTCGGAGTGGACGGCGACCGCGACGCCGGACTGCATGTCGCTCATAGCGAGTTGGCCATAGGAGCCGCTCGAATGTAGGACGTCGTCGGAGGTCATGTAATAACTCTGTGAGCCGTACGTCGTTCCCGAAAAAATCGTCGCGGCGATATCGTTCGTGGTGGTAATCATGTCCTTCGAGATGTCCATCGCCGAGGCGTAGTAGCTCGCGGGAGCCTTTCGCTGGGCGATCCACTGATGGAACAGTGCATAGTCCCGAGTGGACATGCTGATTCCGTAGCACGGAGATGATGTCCCGTCACTGGTGAGCGCGATCGAGCCGCCGTCGATAGATCCAAAATCATCAAACAACGCCTCGAGGAGTTCGGCGAAGGTTCGTCCGGACGCAAGCTCGGCCACCAGCCCCAGGACGTCGGTATTCATGTCGGTGTAGTTCCATGCTGTTCCAGGCTCGCATGCCTTTCCGGCCCCGCGGAGCGATTCGAGATGCCCGATGCTGACACCGGCCTGCAACCCGATCTCGACCTCCCACTGCTGGTCGGGCGTTCCCGGAGTGTGAAAGTCGAGCAGGGTACGCGCCCCGCTCATCATGTCGAGAACCTGTTGGATCGTCGCTGGGCCGATCGTCGTGCCGTCGAAGGCGGGCAGCATGCTCGTAACGGTCGCATCGGCCTCGAGCAGGCCGGCCTCCAACAATTTGTGAATCAGTACCCCAGCCAGCGTCTTTGAGGAGGATTGAAGGAGGTTCTGATCCCCCACGTTGAACCCGTTGTCATAGAACTCGGCCAGAATCCTGTTGTTGCGCAGAACGACGAACCCCTTCACCTGGGTATCGATGAGCGATTGCAGGTAGGTCTTACCGTCGCGGAACTCTGCGTTCAGATCGAAGCGCTCACCCTCCTCTACACCGGCCGGAGTGCTGGCGGCGCGAATCGGCTGACTCGACGTCGTCACGTACCGGGGCCAGCGCGCGCTGACGTACTTGTAGAACGGCCAGCTCTGCATATTGGTTGGTGTGATCTCGTCGAGGCGGAAGCCCCGGTAGAAGTCCTGGAGGTCAAACGAACCACCAAGCGCGGAGGGCGTCGAATCGGTGTCTTCGGATCGAGCACGGGAATCAGTCACAAATTCACTCCTGTCGACGCCGGCTAGCGTCGCCGAGATTACCTGGCTGGTGCAAGCCGCACCGATATCTCGGGCGTGCACCGCCGGACCGCTTAGGTTAGGAGAAGCAGGATGTCATGCCGACCTCCTCGACACGTCGATCATGACCAGGTCGTGATCCCAGAGACGCCGGAATAGGTCGGCGGTGGCCCCGTCGATCTCGCCAATCGGGCGCTCGCCGTCGATCGTCTCGTATATCCGTCTCTCGTTGGTGCTGAGGAAGAAGACAAGATCGCGGTCGGTATGGGCCTTGTTGATTAGCACGGCATCGGTTCCCGGTGGAATGTTCTCCTCGACGATCACCACCGACGTCGGCCGGATTGGCACGTACGACCGCCACGCGTCCTCGCTCCAGCGAATCGGTGGATCTGGCAGCGGCGAGTCAACACGATGCGCGATAACGCTGTGGCGCCGCATCGTGCCGCGGAACAGCTCGACCGCGGCGAATTGATCGCTTTCTGACATGGCTGCGATGCGCTCGCCGTGGGGCACCTCGGTTAGCGCGCCGCACTGCGGGCGGTAAGGCGCCTGACGCACAAAGCGGCCGAGCCGCATGCCTGCCTCACCGAGCAGGCCGAAGAGCTCCGGCACGGTGTAGGACCGGTCGCGCGGATTGAGCAGCGCGTCGGCAATGGCGTCGTCGTCCTGGAAGTCCGGTGTGTTGCGCAGCATGTGACTTATCGGATGGCCGGTTGGGAGCTCGCGCAGAGTGGAGATCAGATCGGTGATCTCTTCCGGAGTCGGTGTCACGCCGAGCGCCCGGCAGTACTCCTGCATCACGTACACGCCAGAGCGCCCGTAGGTCGCATACACCATCAGCTGCATCGCTCCCTCGGGTGCGAGCACTTCGCGCAGCGCACGCAGGCCGGCCGCAGCGCTCTCCAAATGATGCAGCACGCCGGTGCAAACGACCTGTTCGAAAGACCGACCGAGCGAGGCGACGCCTTCGATTGGCATGTCGTGCAGCTCGACGTTGGTCAACTCGTATTGCTCGATTAGTTGATGCGTGGCAGCGATGCTCGTGGGGCTGACGTCGATCCCCACGACCTGCGCGTTCGGATATCTCAGCGAGTACCGCGCCGCCTGCGAGGTGCCACACCCAGCGACGAGAATCGTGTGGTCGTCGCGGTACGGAACCGATGGCCACATCCGGAAATGTTCCACGCGCCGGCGAATGCCGTCATCCCAGGCCTCGACCTCGGCATCGAGGTCCGTGACCGGCGGAGGGTACGGATGCCGATCGTAGAACTCGGCGATCTCGTCGCCTCCGGGAGCTATCACGAGTCTGAGAAGACCGTCGACCAGTCGTCCTTGATGCTGACGACGACCCAGTTGAGTCGCGCTGCGGTATCGAGGACCGTCTCCTCTGTCTCAAATGTGCCAGCCTTGCTCTCGTAGGAATATTCACGCTCCGCATCGTCGTGGTCGACGAGCAATGACAGAGACGGTCCGTCGTAGGACATTGCGAACTCAAGCATTTCGGCGTCGCCAGCTGAGTTGCCGCCAGCGACCACCGGTCGGCGGCCGAGGATGCGCTGGATGTTGGGCGGCTTGCCGGGCCCCTCGTTCGGGCCGCTGTCGACGATCTTGTTGGTCCGCAGGAGGCGAAGCGAGCCGCTGTCGTCGCGGTCGATCTCGTATTGGATCTGTGACCCGACGACGCCCTCGGGCGGGACGCCATAGAAGTCCTGACCGATCACGCGGACGAATTCGGCACCGCCGGCACTGACGATGTAGAAGCCGAAGCCACGCGACCGTAACTCGTCCATCAGCTCGAGCATCGGCTGATAGCGCTGCTGCCGGTATGGCCTACGACTATCGGGGTGGACGGCCTCGGCGAAGAACGCAGCAACCTTGGCGTTGAACTCTTCCGGCGTAAGGCCGGTGTGAAGGTCGACGAGGGCAAACGCAACCCGTTCGAGGCCTATCGCTCCCAACGCCTGTCTGTCGCCGTCGAGAATCGCTCGGTACTCGTCGCGTTCACCGACCGACGCGTCGGCGGCGACGGCGTGTCCGAGCTCCGCGAGCAGAAACTCAAGCTGGGTGTAGTTCGGCTTCTCACACCACATCGTGCCGTCGTTGTCGAACACGGCGACGCGGTCATCGGGCGGGATCTCGTCGACCCGGTCGAGGAAGGCTACGAGGGCCGAACGGGCCGCTCCCTCGCGCCAGGACGGAAGGATCCGATCGGTCATCGATCACTTCGCGTTTTTGGCGGTGTGTCAGCCCGACTGACGGTACGGAACCCGACGTGGCTCATGCCGGTGTCGATCATCTGGGGGCGGCGGGCCGCTGGCCGGTAGCGCTGGCAGTAGCTGTCGGCGCAGAGGAATGAGCCGCCCTTGACAACCTTGCGCGGGATAGCGAATTGCGGCTGCGCTGGGTCGTGGCCGGCCTCCATGCTCGGGCCGCGAGGATTGGTGGGGACGCAGCACAGCTTGTCGGCGAGGTTCGGATCGTCGGCGGGTAGGTGTTCGACGTACCAGTCGTCGGTCCACTCCCACACGTTGCCAGCCATGTCATAGATACCGAAGTCGTTCGGGGGAAACGATCCGACGGGGGCGGTGGCTTGGAAGCCGTCCTTGACA
>JADFOM010000378.1 GCA_022562835.1 Acidobacteriota bacterium
TTTCACAATCGTTACCGATGACGCTGGGGCAGTGGCAGAGGCAATGGCACCGATGTTCGGGACGGAGCCTGAGGCATTCCTCGACAACCCTCATACCTGGATCGGATCGGTCGACGAAATCTGCGAACTCGCCGAAGAGCGCCGAGAACGGTTCGATATCAACTACATAACTATTGGCGCAGAGGTGATGGAGGACTTTGCTCCTGTCGTCGCGCGCTTGAGCGGAAGGTGAGCTGACATGTCCAGTACTGAAACCGAATCTACGAATCTCGACGACTTCGGCCTATTCGATCCGGCGGTTCAGCAATGTCCTCACGCCTACTACGCCAAGATGCGCAGTGAGCAGCCTCTGTTTCCCGCTGATCGGGGCGATACCGAGGTCCTGATCGTCACCAGGCACCAGGACGTCGTCGACCTCGTGCTCGATGCGAAGTCCTTCTCCTCGCACTTCGATCTCTCCGGCATTCCTGTGAGCAAGGAACTGATCGATCGCATGCGGGCTCTCTACAAGGAGAAGAAGGGCTACCCGAGGGTCCACACCATGCTGACCGCCGATCAACCCGAGCACACCCGCTACCGCAAACTTGTCAACAAGGCGTTCACACCACGAGCCATCAATGGACTGGCACCCGAGATTCGCCGCATCGCCTCGAATCTGGCCGACGGCGTTGAGGGTGGTCCGGTCAACTTCGTCGAAGCGTTTGCGGTACCTCTGCCCATGACTGCAATCGCACGCGCCCTGAACGTTCCCGACGACCGACTCATCGACTTCAAACGCTGGAGCGACGACGCGATCGCAGGCATCGGGACCGACATCTCGGATGATCGACGTGTCGAGGCAGAATCCAGCGTCATCGAATTCCAGCACTATTTCGCCGAGCAGCTCGAAGCACGCCGTTCGGACCCATCCGACGACATATTGTCCAACCTGCTCAACGCGCGCATCGACAAGTCAGATGGCGACCTCGGCGACGAGGCGCTGACAATGTCCGAGATGCTGTCGATTATCCAGCAGCTCCTCGTCGCCGGCAACGAGACGACCACCAAGGTGTTGACAGAAACGATTCGCCTTCTGGCGGAGCACCCAGATCAGTGGCAACAGCTACGTGACGATCCCTCTCGGGCGCGACAGGTTGCCGAGGAGGCCATCCGGCTGTCGACGCCGACCCAGGGCATGTACCGCGTCGCGACCGCCGACACTCGCATCGGCGACTTCGACGTCACCAAGGGCACGAGCGTAATTGCAATGTTCGCTTCGGCGAACCGCGACGAGCAGGTTTTCAACGACCCGAATACGTTCAACCCCGATCGCGAGGGACTCACGAACCACATCGCGTTCGGCAAGGGGATCCACTACTGCCTGGGTGCCAACCTCGCACGCCTCGAGCTGGTCACTGCGCTCGAGGAGCTCAGTGGTCGGTACAGCTCGGTGTCGCTCACTGAAAACAACAACTTTCCCTATGACGCCAGCTTTATGCTGCGCGGGTTGCAACACCTCGAAGTCGTCTTCGAAACGGCGCCATGACCGACCCGAACCGAGCGCTCGCGCAACGATTGCTCAATCATCTCACCAACGGCACTACCGATCAGGCTGACGAGATTAGCGAGATAGCGGTCTCGAATTACGAAGACGCCGACCAGTGGTCCAGGGAAATGGCATCGGTCTTCAATTCGGTGCCGCTCGTGAGTGCGCTCAGTGCTCAAATCGTCAACCCCGGCGACTACCGCGCCGTCGAGATGGCGTCCCTGCCGGTTCTGACGGTGCGCCAACCCGACGGTTCAGTCCGCGCCTTCGCGAATGTGTGCCGTCATCGCGGCTCAATCGTGGTCAGCGAGGGCTGTGGTTCTGCGAAGCGATTCACCTGCCCCTACCACCGCTGGTCCTACGACCGCAGTGGCAGCCTGGTGGGAATTCCCGGTCGCGAAGTATTCGGAGAAATCGACGACGCCACGCGCAGTCTCACCGAGCTCGCGTGTGAGGAACGCTGCGGTCTCGTGTTCGTGATGACCGATCCGTCAGCCTCGCTGGACCTCGATGTTTGGTTGGCCGGTTACGAGACCGCACTCGATGACCTACACCTCAGCGAACTCGACTACTTCTGTGAGCGCGAGGTCACGGGACCCAACTGGAAGGTCGCCTTCGACGGCTACGTAGACGGCTATCACCTGGACAAGCTGCATCGCAAAACCCTCGGTCGTATGTACCTCGGCAGCGCCATGACCGTTGACGCGTGGGGGCCGCACCAGCGCGTCGCCTTCCCCACTCGAAAGCTGGCGAAGCTGACAGAACTCCCCGAGGGCGATTTCGACGCGGTCGACCACATCGGCCTCGTCCACACAATCTTCCCGCACGTTTCCATCGCCGGCGGCCACGGCCAGGATCTCATGGTCTCCCAGCTGATCCCCGGTCCGACTCCAGAGCTATCGCGCACCATCCAGACACATCTCGTTTCACGCCGACCCGAGACCGACGAGGATCTCGCACGGGCAACGGCACAGGTCGACTTCCTCGAGCGCGTCGTGCGCGACGAGGACTACGCCACGGGCC
>JADFOM010000379.1 GCA_022562835.1 Acidobacteriota bacterium
CACGATCAACCCGGTGACCTGGCTGATGAAGGAGGTGGCCGTCACTTCTGCGATGGCCTACTTTCACGAAGACTTCGAGACCGCCATGGGGATGATCGCCGATGGTCGCGTCGAGCTCGACGCTCTGCATACCGCCACCGTCGGCCTCGACCAACTCGGCGAAATGCGCGAGACCCTGTCGGCAGGAGCAACGGACCAAACCAAGGTCCTTGTGCGCCCGAACTAGCCATGCCTTCACGGTGTCAGACACCACAAGCCCGCGCCGGATAAGTCGCAGTGCGAGCCGGGTGTGGTCTGTACCCTTGGCCGGGTGATTCTGGCAGAACTAGAAGACGTCCTACGGTCTCGGCGCAACGCCGATCCCGCAGTGTCCTACACGGCACGGCTGCTCGCAGACCCCGAGCTGACCCAACGCAAGATCATGGAGGAGGCATTCGAGGTCTGCCTCGAGTTGGCTCGGCCAGAAACGCAACGTGACCAAACCGCAGCTGAAGCCGCCGATCTCCTCTATCACCTGATGGTCGGCCTGGTGTCGGTGAACGTCTCACTCGATGAAGTGCTCGCTGTGCTTGAGGAGCGAAATTCATGACGACACGAGTGGCGGTGCCGTCCAAGGGCCGCCTACGCGAACGTGTGCTCGAACTACTCACCCATGCCGGCTACAACCTGGCTGCGTTCCGAGGTTCCAACGCATCGGCATCGATCGAAGGTATCGAGTTCATCGAGATGCGGCCTGGCGACGCAGCCGCGTGGCTGAGCGCGGGCCGTCTCGACGCTGCGTTCATCTCGACCGACACGGCGCTGGAAAACGAAATCGAAAGTTGGCCGGCGATTGAATTGGGGTTCTCACGCTCAGACCTTGTGCTCGCGTGCCGTGACGACGCTCCCTATTCGGAACCGGCCGACCTCGACGGCAAGACCATCGCGACCCACCTGCCTCGCTGGACTGCTCGCTGGTGCGACGAACTTAAGGTCGACGTCGAGATTGTCGCGATGGGCGGCTCACTCGAAGGAATCTGTGCCAGAGGGATGGCGGACGCGATCGTCGATCTACGCGAGACCGGTGAAAGCCTCGCACGCAACTCGCTGCACGCGATTCATGTCGCTCACCATTGCGAGGCGGCGTTTGTCATGGCCGATGTCGCCAACGACGACATCGCCGGGCTGACGCTACGCATCGACGCCGCTCGCCAGGCCCGCCGCACGCAATACCTGATGTTGCACATCCACCCGGACAAGGTCGCCGATCTTTCCACGGTGTTCCCAGGACTCGCAGCGCCGACATTGTTGCCACTGGCGGGCCGCGACGACCTCGTCGCTGCACACATGGTCGTAAAGCGCGAGAACCTTTGGGCCCGTCTCTCCGAGCTGCGCGATCTCGGTGCTACGGGCATCGTCGCGTTGCCGACCGACGCGATCGTCCAGTAAATATCGACGCGTGATCAGAACCTTTCGCGCTGACCGTCCTCGCGCCACAATCGTGTCTCACCCTGATGGAACGGGTTCAGTTCCATGCCACCGCCGACCTGTCCGGCGTCGACCATCAAGCAGTGAGCGCTGATGTAACGAGCTTCATCGCTGGCAAGAAACACCGCGGCGTTGGCGATGTCAGCTGGCATTCCCGCGTAGCCGAGCGGCGTGTCCGCTGCGATCCGTGCCGCGGCAGCGTCAACCCGATCGGCCTTACCGGTGATCACCGCCGAGGTCATCGGCGTCGCTGTATTACCCGGACCGATCGCGTTGACGCGAATTCCGTATTGAGCGAGTTCCGAAGCCGTTG
Organism: Acidobacteriota bacterium; assembly: GCA_022562835.1. Taxonomy (GTDB): domain Bacteria; phylum Actinomycetota; class Acidimicrobiia; order Acidimicrobiales; family SHLQ01; genus JADFOM01. Next base: position 1,781 of record JADFOM010000379.1, read on the forward strand.
ACCTGGTCAATCCGACGACTGCGTGTTTAGCGGCGGTGTACGCGTGGGGACCGAGCCCGCCGACCATCCCAGCAGTGCTTGCAGTGTTGAGGATCACACCCGAACCCTGTTCGATCATGACGCGCGCAGCATGTTTGGTGCCGAAAAACACCCCTGAGAGCAAGATTGCGATGGTGCGGTCCCACGCCTCGGACGCGGTCTGAGCTATCGACCCGGTCGCGCCGACGATGCCGGCGTTGTTGAACATGATGTCGAGGCTCCCGAACTCGTCGACCGCAAGTTGAACGGCCGCGGCCACCTGGTCCTCTGCGGTCACGTCGATCTGGATGAAGCGGGTGCTCGAACCAAGCCGGTCCGCTACCACACGACCAGCATCACCCTGGAGGTCGGCGAGAACGACCGACGCACCCTGGGCGACGAAGGCCTCCGCTGTTCCTTCACCTATGCCGCTCGCCGCGCCGGTCACGACCGCCACCTTGCCTATCAATCGATCGCCCATCATCATCCTTCGTGTATTCGGGTCACGGCGCACGCTAACGCGGGCGGTCCAGCCAAGCTTGATGCCTGTTCTGACCGGTGATGTGCAAATATCGGCCCATGTCGCAGCCAGAATCCTCAAAGCCGTTCGAACTACCAGGAGAGGTCGCTGTCGTGACCGGCGCAGGACGCGGCATTGGCGAGGGCATCGCCAAGACGTTTGCTCGCGCCGGAGCTTCGGTGGTTGTGGCCGCTCGGCGCACCAACGAAATCGAGCGTGTGGCCGCAGA
>JADFOM010000380.1 GCA_022562835.1 Acidobacteriota bacterium
AATGTCGCTGACGGAAAGGCCCGGTTCGCGAAGCCAACTCCCACGGCCTCGGCTGCGCTGTAGGTGTTGCCGGTCAGCATCATCTCCATCGCGGCCCGCAACCCGAGCAAGGGTGTGTGGTACTGCCAGTCGGGCGGACTCGCCACCCTCACGACCGGGTAGCCAATCGTTGCATCCTCGGCCATGTAGACCAGGTCACACGCCGAGGCGAGTTCGGTCGCACCTGCCATCGCGTAGCCGTGGATCGCGGCGATCGTCGGCTTGGCAAGATCCCACATCGAGAACCAACCCTCGGTCACCTGACGGGCCCACTCACCATCGCCGGGCGCAGACGGATACGGCGTGTTGGTGGTCAGCGCGTCGCTCAGGTCATAACCGGACGAGAAACACGGACCGGCGCCGCGGATGATCGTTACGCGCACAGAGTCGTCGCGATCGTGCGCGTGCAACGCGTCGAAAATCTCGGTGCGCATTGGGGTGGAGATTGCATTACGTTTCTCCGGCCGATTCAAAGTGATCCTCGCCACGAACTCGGCGGGTCGATCCACTTCGATCAATTCGTTGCTCATTTGTTGTCCCCACGGTCGTCTCGGTCTCGTGTACCAGCCAGGTCGGCGAGCAGTTCATAGGCCTCCACATTCGGTGTGCGCACGACAAGGCCGGTCAGCCCTTCGTGACACACGCCCGGCCACTGCGTTGCAATGCGTTGGGGCGAACCCAACAACGCACCCTGTTCGATGTATTCGTCCGGCACCGCCGCGACCGCTGCTTCTTTCTCGCCAGCCAACCACAATTCCTGGATGCGGGTGGCTTCGTCGGCAAACCCACGTCGAGCCATCGCATCACGGTGAAAGTTGTGATCGGCTGAACCCATACCGCCGACATACATGGCGCTCAGAGGCTTGCGCGCGGCGATCGCCGCGGCCACATCGTCGGTGATCTCGACGCTCACGCCACCAAAGATGTCGAAGTCGTCCCTCGGCGAGTCGCGTTCGGTACGCCGAGCGAACCCGGCCCCGAGCGTGTCGCCGTAGACATTTGTCGCGTCGGGTCCGTACCCCATCGGCAGCCACCCATCGGCTATCTCGGCAGCCAAGCCCACGTTGAGTGGGCCGCCGGCAGCGATCCAGATCTCGATATTCGCGTTGGGATGCATGATCGACTTGAGCGGCTTACCCGATCCAACCGCGCCCTCGCCTACATAGGGCAAGGCGATCTGAGAACCGTCATGGGTCAGCGGTTCCTCCCGTCGCAGCACCTTGCGCATGATCGCTACGTAGTCGCGCAACACAGCGTTCGGTTTACCCCAAGGTCGGCCATACCAGCCTTCGACGATCTGAGGACCGGACACTCCGAGCCCGATTATCACGCGATCGCCACCAGCCAATGCGTCGATAGTCATCGCGTGCATCGCTGTCGCAGCGGGGGTGCGGGCCGCCACCTGCACCACGCCAGTAGCGAGCTTGATCTGGTCGGTCAGCCCGGCCAGATACGCCAACGGAGACAATGCGTCGCTGCCATACGCCTCGGCGGTCCACACCGAGTGATAACCCAACGATTCGACGAAACGCACATCATCGACCGGAACGCGCATGGCTGAATCGCGGTAGAGGTCTAATCCAATCGCAAGTTTCATTGTGTTACGCATCCGTTTCAGACAGCATCGACGCGCTAGCTACGCGGCGCCGCGTTTGCCAATACATAGCCGAGCGCGCATCATGACGTGCAATCCATGGACAAACTAAACACAACCCCCGACTGGACCACGCAACCCGACCGTGACACGACGCCGAGGGCATGGGAAAACCCCTATGGCTCCGGCGTCTACCGGCGGGCGATCGTGTTGGTGAACGACCCGGGTCGATCCTGGGGTGAACTTGAGGATGACTTTCATCACTTCAGGATCGAGTTGATTCACGATGGCTCCACGATCACCGAGGCAAACGGTTTGGCGATTCGTGGACCGTGGTCAACCTGCTACACGGCGCCCGATGAGATCTCAGCGATGGTCGGCGTGCCGGTCGGCGGAACATCCACCTCGATCGGGTCTTATCTCCGTGCCCGCGATCACTGCACTCATCTGTTCGACGTAGCCGGGCTCACCGCTGCGCACATTAAGCGGTCGACGCGATCTCGCCGTTACGACATCTCCGTTATTGACCGAGACGAGGCCGGCAACTTCGTCGCCGTGATCGCACGCGATGACGTCGAGTGTCTGCGTTGGGAGTTCGAGGAAGGTGAGATCACGTCACCTGAGCGTTATGTGGGCGTTGCTCTGCGCAGCAGATTCATACGCTGGGCCGAGGACGCGCTCGACGCCGAGGAGGCCGAGGCAGCGATCGCCCTGCGGCGTTCGCTCGACATATCAATGGGCAGAATTATGGACCTCGACCAGCTCGAACTCGCATCCGATGTCGGCGAGGTCATGGCGGGGAAGTGTTACACCTATTCCGATGTCTCTACGGTCGACGGACTTCGGATCAAAGGATCTGGGAGGGACTTCACCCAACACCCCGAGACACTGCTCGACCACCTAGAAGCCGACC
>JADFOM010000381.1 GCA_022562835.1 Acidobacteriota bacterium
CCCGTAACGGCAGCGACAGTGACGTCAAGTGGTTCGACATCGACCCTTGTTATGTATTCCACACACTCAACGCCCACGACGACGGGGATGAGGTCGTCGTCTATGGCTGTCGCATTCCAGAATTGTGGCGCGACAGTTCCGACATGGCGATGGGCGACGCGCCCCCGGACCCGTCTTCACAGCCGCGCCTGGCCGAGTGGCGACTCAATATGGCCACAGGAGCGGTCTCGGAGCGCTACCTCGACGACGATGCGTCGGAGTTCCCTCGGATCTCACCGTCCTCGCAAGGCCATCAGGCTCGTTATGGGTACACGTTGGGTATGGCGGATGCGAGCGCCGGCGGCGGAATGGGCGGTCGCGTCAACAAATACGACCTGGCCAACGGTGCGGCGCGCGAGGTTCACGAATTTCCTGCGGGGCATGAACCGGGCGAGACGATCTTCGTCGAAGCCGAGGGTGGGACCAACGAGGACGACGGCTACCTCATGACATATGTCTACAAGCCAGAAACCGACACGAGTTATATGGTGATCCTCGACGCGACCGACGTTACGGCTGACCCCATTGCAGAGGTTCACATTCCCCGCCGGGTTGTCGCCGGGTTCCACTCCAGTTGGATTCCCGACGCCGACTGATACCTGCTACTCGAATCCGAGCGCGGCGAGGTCGAACTCGATTTCGCCTGCGATCATCTTGACGATCGGTGCATCGAAACTGTCTACAAGCGACGCTGAGACATGGCCCTGATCGACGAGCATTGTGATGCCGTTGACACCGCTGGCCGCGCCACTGCAGAGAAAGACCAATGTGCTGGCCATCTGTTCGGGCACGAGGGTGGCCGAGCCCGTCGCTTCGCGGTAGTCGGCACCGAACGTCAACCAAAGATCGGCGTTGGCTTGCGCGAGAGGCGTGTCGGTCGGCCCCGGAAGGATCGCGTTGATGCGGATGCCCTTGGCCTGAAGGGGGTAGCTCTGGGCGGCCACATAGCAATTGATGGCTTCCTTGCTGAATCCGTAGTTGTCGGTGTCGGGGTTCGCTTCGACCCAGGCGGCGGCGGCAGCCCAGTCGTCGCTCGAAAGGAAGTCCTTGACCCGCTCGACGTTGTTGCGCCAACCAAGCCCCGCGACCGACGAGATCATTGCGACGGCACCACCGCTCACGAGGGTTTCGTCTGCGACGAGCCGTTCGATGATGTGACGCTGGCTCGTGAAATTGATCAGCATGATGCCCGCTGTGCCGTCCGCGACGCCAGCGCAGGCAAACACCGCGTGAATTGGTCCGTCGATCGAATCGATCGCGTCATCCACGCTGGCCTGATCTCGGAGGTCGACCTCAATCTTTTGGGCGCAGTCGTACTCGATGGGTGCAACATCGAGCACGATTACCTCTGCGCCGAGGTCAGCGGCCAACTTGGCTGTAGCGGCGCCCATTCCTGTGGCACCACCGATCACGATGACTTTCTTGTTGTCGTAACGAAATAGGTCCACGGTCATGGTCAATCTCCAGCGGGTGGTTGAGGCTGACGCCGACGTTAGCTCCTGATCTTGCCGAGGCGTGCGAAACATTCAGACATCTTTGTGAAGCCGGAGATGTCGACGAAGACCATCGAACCTTCGATACGGCGATGCTGAGCGTCGCGGCGTAGCGAATCAAGCCACTCGCGCACGACGCGCGGCACGAATCTGGCAACATCGCGCTGTCCGGTCACGCTGACTAGGGTGCCAGATCGAGAGGAGACATCCATGACCGAGTTGCCGGCGCTGCGAGAACGGTTTCCTGGCGCTGAGTCGGTTTGGGCTCGTTTCGACGGTCCAGCGGGAACCTTGGTACTCGACGCTGTGATCGACGCGACCGCGACATGGCAAAGCGGTGTGAACCCTTCGAATACGGGTGGTGCCTTCTCGATGTCGGAGGCGTGCACAGCGCTCATCGCCGATGCTCGGGCAGCGGTTGGCACCCTGCTCGGTGCGTCAGCCGAGTCTATTGTGTGGGGTCCATCCGCAACACAACTGATCACGAACGTGAGTCGAGCTGTTGCTGACGGCCTCAGTCCCGGTGATGAAATCGTCTGCACCGAACTTGACCACGAGGCGAACATCTCGCCCTGGCGGCTCGTGGCCCGTGAGCGTGGACTCGAGCTGAGATTTGCTCGACTCGATGCCCAGACAGGTGAAATGAAGTTGGCAGCGGTCGAGGAGGCAATGTCTGAACGGACCCGCTGGGTCGCCGTCAGCGGAGCATCGAACGTTCTCGGCACCATTCCGGACCTAAGAGCGATCGCCGATCTCGCCCACGAGGCAGGCGCCCGGGTGCTCGTCGACGGGGTTCACCTGACGCCGCACTGCCCGGTCGACGTAGGTGCACTGGGCTGCGATGTGTTCGTGACCTCGGCGTACAAATGGTTCGGCCCGCACCTCAGCGCCATGTACGCCGATCCGGCTCTACGCGACGCCTTGGAGATACACCTGCTCGGAGACTTCGTAGATTACAACGACGCTGCGTTTCAAAGTACTCTCCTCGGATTTCGAGGGGACAGGAAGG
>JADFOM010000382.1 GCA_022562835.1 Acidobacteriota bacterium
GGGCCTGGAAAACAGGGCCGGAGGCCGACCCCCGCTCGCAGAATTCAACAGGTCGGCGGGCGAGGTCAACAGATTGTGCGGGGCGCTACGGCCGCTGTCGCGGTAGTACAGTTCGGGTTTGGCCGGATGCCCGACGTTGACGAGAGACGACGCGGCCAACGCACTGGTCGTTCCGTCGTTGCCCCCGGAGTGAGAGAACAGTGGTTCGTCGAGGTTTGCCAACAGGTTGACGTCGGTGGTGCGCACCGAGCGCACCGGTCCGACAGTCTCGGGAATCCGGGAATGGAACAATGCCACGAGACGGGAGAGGCCACCCTCGACCTGTTCCTCAAACACGATGTCGGCTTGGTTGATCCCAATCTGTGGCCAAGCGGCCCTGACGTTGTCGATTTTCACGGCGAGTACGGGTCGGTCGGGGTTGGTGCCCTCACGTCCGGTCAGCACGGGTCTACCGGCGACTTCTTCGAGCCATGCGAGTCGATCGGCGATCACGTCGCGTTGCGCGGTTAGTTCATCCACCGAGCTTGCTGCGGCCTTGAGGTCATCGCGGGCGTTGGCTAGGTCGGCTGTTGCCTTGTCGCGATTCTCCTGCAGTGTTGATACCTCGGCGCGCGTGACGCGAAGCCCCTCGTCGATCCTGTTCAACGCATTGATAGCGCCGTCGACGACAGCGCTATACAGCTTGGCTCTCCGGACGAGTGTGTCGTCGCTTGTGAGGTCGCGCATCTCTGCGATCATCGCAGAGCCGCCCGGATCGCCATTCATGAAGCTCTCAATTGCGACCGTTGTGCGTTGCTCCGCGTAGGGCCCGCGTTCGCTGACCAGTACAGCCATGCGGTCGGCATCAAGTTCTAGCCCATGAATCGCGTCGGTGAGTCTGCTCATGGCGTCGTCGCGGCGGGCGGTGATCTCCGCTTTCTGTGACTCTGCGTTTGTGAGGATCGACTCAATGTTCGCGAGTTCGGCTTCGAGCTTGTCAACTTCGTCGCCGACGACGTCTTGAGCACTTGACGGCGAGACACCGAGCGTGGTCGCCACGAGCATCACGCTAAAAAAGGCACACAAAAGTCGGAGTCGCACTCCAACACAATACGGCCTCAACGGCGACGATCGTAGGCACCGGCGACTCATTTCTCGTTCTCGGAAGCTTCAGTCCGCTGTTGATGCGTCGCTGTTCGGGCCAGGCTGTTGGTACGGCCCGATGCCCTCCATGGCGCGCAGCAGGTCGATGCGTTCGGTGATCGGTGGATGCGTGTCGAACATGTCGTTGAAGGCGCGACCCTTGTTCCCGGGTTGATGGTCATCGGGAGTTTCGATCCACAGGTGAGACGTAGCGTGCGAGGTGCGACGTACAACGCGGGTGTCGGCATGAAGCTTTTCGAGCGCCTGACGCAACCCGGTCGGATAGCGGGTCAGCTCGACCGCCGTCGCGTCGGCAATAGTCTCGCGCCGCCGGCTAATAGCGGCCTTCATGAGGGCGGCAGCGAGCGGCGCCAAGACTGCCACGATCAGGACGGCCACCAGCGCTAGTGGGTTGCCACCGTTGCCGCCGCGGTTGCGACGGCTGTTCGACATGCCGCTGAAGAACATGAGACGGAAGAACACATCGGTGAAGATCGCGATGGACCCAGCGGTTGCGACTGCGACGGTCATGATGCGGATGTCGTAGTTGCGGACGTGGCCAATCTCGTGCGCAATCACACCTTCGAGCTCGACCCGGTTCATCGTTTCGATCAGGCCGGTCGTGACTGCTACCGCGGCGTGATCCGGATCACGGCCCGTGGCGAAAGCGTTAGGTGCAGGGTCTTGAACGACATAAACCGTCGGCTTTGGGATCCCGGCTGCGATAGCCATGCCCTCGACGAGGTTGTGTACCTGGGCGTACTCGCTCGGATCTGCCGGCTTGGCACCGGTCATGGACAGGGTCATCCGGCTAGAGGCGTAGTAGGAGAATATGGTCAGGCCGATCGCGATCAGAACGCCGGCGATCGCTGCCTCAGGGCTCCCTCCCAGAAAGAGCCCGGCGCCTGCGCCGAGCGCGGCGAGCAGAGCGAAGAAGCCCGCGAGCAGAACGAGGCTCGCACGCTTGTTCTTGGTGATGATCGTTGTGAAATCGGTGTCGGTCACGGTCCGCCCAGCGAGGTTCTTGACCAGTTGGGGTCGTACGGCGACCGAACCGGCGCCTTGGTCAGTTGATCAGTTCGTTGAGGTCGAAGACGATCAAGACACTCAGCAGGCCGATGATGGAGACGTTCAGCGCGCTGACGGGAATCTTCCAACGATGGTCCGAACGCCAGAACCGACGGATGCTGAATACGTTTGCCACGATGGCGACCACCCCGACGAGTATGCCGATGACCGGGCCGATGCCGGAGCGCAAACCGATCAGCGGTAATACGAACGGGAACACGATGTAGGTGAGCAGACAGCGTGTCGCGGAGATCAACATCGACTGAGTGAAGACCTGTTGTGCATCCTCTTGGCGCGCAACCGCATCGTCGGCTTGAGACGGCGCCGAAATTGCAGAAACCGGCG
>JADFOM010000045.1 GCA_022562835.1 Acidobacteriota bacterium
AGAAGTCCTTGCTGCCTTTTCCAAGAAGGCAGATTAGGTCTACAATACTAACTGCCTCTTCTGGGAGGAACCTATATGTTTATCAGGCTTTTGATTTAGGGAAAAGGGGTCAGTAGGGAAAATGGGTCAGGCTTTTGATTTAGGTATTGACAGTTTTTCGGACTCGTCCTAATGTGTAGTAGCCAGTATGTGATCTGACGATTAGGCGCAAAAAAAAGGCCCAACCCGTTTTTCAGTCCTTTTTTAAAGAGGCTATTCATTCTCATCCTGTCCATGATTCTAGTCTCGCAATGCTCATACTATGACATCAACTGCAACTCCCGATATCTGAAGTCATCAGATGTCATCAAAAAACCAACCGGAGCAGGAGGGATTCGAACCCCCGGTACCTTTCGGTACAATGGTTTTCAAGACCATCGCATTAAGCCGCTCTGCCACTGCTCCGATGTCCCATCGTCAGCGTGAAACGCCAGCCGCGGACTTGGGGTCAATTCTAGCCGATCGGCCTCGGCAATCAAGGACAAAAAGCCCCTCCCAAACGTCCGCCCAACTCGCCTGGCTGCCGATCCTGCCCCGTCTACGACTCCGTAGTGCGGGCATGTCTTGGGTCTTGAAACGAGCCATGTTTTGCTGTAAACAAGAACCTTTTCATTGATGAAGCGTACTGGGGTTCTACGTAGAGTGATGCCGCTTAAACCCTGGGAAGAGGCAAGTCGTTGTCCCCGCCGCTAGATCATCCTTGCGGGAAAGGACTTGCATGCGTGAAAAGGAAAGGACCTATGGCCACAGATATAAAACAAATTGGTGATCTTGTCCAAGAGAAGAGCGCGTTCGTCGCTACGCTGATGGCGGAGCTGGACAAGACCGTCATTGGGCAGCGATACATGCTAGAACGCATGCTGATCGGGCTGCTGGCCAATGGGCACGTCCTGCTGGAAGGCGTGCCGGGACTGGCCAAGACCCTCGCGGTCACGGTCCTGTCCAAAGCGATCGGCGTCGAGTTTCGTCGCATCCAGTTCACACCCGATCTCTTACCGGCGGATCTGATTGGGACGCAGATCTATCGACAGTCGGATGGCGAGTTCTATACGCGCAAGGGTCCGCTCTTTGCGAACATCGTCTTGGCCGACGAGATCAACCGGGCACCGGCCAAGGTGCAGAGTGCCCTCCTGGAAGCGATGCAGGAGCGACAGGTCACGATCGGGGACGAGACCTTTGCCCTGCCCAGTCCCTTTCTCGTGCTCGCCACCCAGAACCCCATCGAGCAGGAGGGCACCTATCCCTTGCCGGAGGCCCAGCTCGATCGTTTTATGCTCAAGGTGAAGATCGATTACCCGGACAGCACGCAGGAACGGCAGATCCTGGACAGGATGGCGGTGACCAGTCCGCGTATCGAAACGCAAACGGTCGTCAGTGCTCAAGACATCACGGACGTGCGGAGCGTGGTCGATGAGATCTACATCGACGACAAGATCAAGGACTACATTGTCAATATCGTCTGTGCCACGCGCGACCCCAAGGCCCATGGATTGGATCTGGCCCAGTTCATCAGTTTCGGTGCCTCCCCCCGGGCCACCATCTTCCTGGCCGTTGCGGCCAAGGCGCATGCCTTCCTGCGGCAACGTGCGTATGTGACACCCCAGGACATCAAGAGCATCGGCATGGATGTGCTGCGCCACCGCGTTATCGTCAGCTACGAGGCCGAGGCGGAGGACATCGACAGCGAGGATGTCGTCAAGATGATCTTCGACAACATTGAAGTCCCCTAAGGGAGCAGACAGAAAGCAGACCATGTTACCTGAAGAGCTGATCAAGAAGATCAGGTACATTCAGATATTTTCCTCCCGGGCTGTGAATGCCAGTTTCGCAGGTCAGTATGAGAGCGTCTTCAAGGGCCGCGGCATGCAGTTCGACGAGGTTCGTGAGTATACGCCCGGCGATGACATTCGCGACATCGACTGGAACGTGACGGCCCGGACGGGAAAGGCCTACATCAAACGCTTTGTGGAAGAGCGGGAGATGACGCTGCTCTTTGCGGTCGATCTGAGCGCGTCGGGAGAGTTTGGCACCGTCAACAAGATGAAGAATGAATTGGCCGCCGAGTTCTGCGCCGTCCTCGCCTTTGCCGCCTCCAAGAACAATGACAAGGTGGGCCTGCTCATCTTCACCGACCGGATTGAACTCTACATCCCCCCCAAGAAGGGCAGCCGCCACGTCCTGCGTCTGATCAGAGAACTGCTGGCCTTCGAGATGCCCAAGCGAAAGACCGACATCCCCTTGGGTCTCGATTATGTCGCCAAGGTGTTGCGAAAGCGTGCCACGGTCTTTGTGGTCTCGGACTTCATCGAAACGGGGTACAAGAAATCGCTCAGTCTGTTGAACAAGCGTCATGATGTGGTTGCCGTGCCGGTACGAGACCGTGTGGAAATGGCCATGCCCAACGTGGGCCTCATTGAATTGGAGGATGCCGAGACCGGCGAGGTCCTCCTGGTCGATACGGCCAGCGGGCAGTTTCAGCGGGGCTACAGCGGACGCAGCCAGGCGGACTTCGACGACCTGACCGCCCTGCTCCGTTCGATCAACGTGGACAGCATACCCATTCAGACGGATCAACCTTATATGCATGACCTGGTGCAGTTCTTTCATATGCGCCATCGACGATTCTAGAGAAGGATTTGATCAATGCCCAGAAGTCATCCCAACACCAGTTTTGCAACGAGATTGAGCGAGAAGCCCGTGGTCAAGGCGGAGGTGAAAAAGGCTCGGAGGCGTACTGAAGTACGTCGAGAACCTTTTTCGCCGACAACGCAGATCCACGGGCTTTGCAGCCAATCGCAGTCGAAAGGGGTGTTGGGATGACTTCTAGTGACAGTCCGTTAGACTTTTCTCTACCTGCCGCCCCAGGCCCAGGATCCGGCGGGTCTAAACTGATTATTCTATTGTTGTTGGTGCTGATCGCCCTGGCGGCCGCCAATCTGTACTTTGTCGGCCGAGGCCCGAGCGTCGCAGGAGAGACGAATCCCTCCGGTTCGGCTCGACTGAAAGCGGAGCAGACCAAGGCCCTGGCCTCGAAACTGGCCCAACGGAATCTCTACGACGAAGCCGCCGGCGTGTGGCAGGAGTATCTGGGTCAAGCCGACTTGGACCCCGCCGAACGGGCCAACGCCCTCTTCCAGATCGGCACCCTGCTGGAAAAGGCGGAGCAGTACGACCGGGCGATCACGCATTTTTACCGCAGCGAGATGTGGGCCAAGGTGCCCGAACTGGAGTCTCTGATCTACAGCCACATCAAGACCTGTTTCGAGAAGCTCGGTCGCTTCTCGGCCCTGCGCTACGAACTCATGGATCGGACCAGCTATAAGGGGCGCGACGACTCCTCCGGCGTCGTGGTGGCCCAGATCGGTCCGGAGCAGATCACGGAGGCCGATCTAAAGGGCTTGATTGAAAGCCGCATCGAAAGTCAACTCGCACCCATGGCCTCATTCATGCCCCCCGACCAGTTGGCCGAACAGAAGAAGCGGATGTTGGAACAGTTCCAAGACAAACAGGCCCAGCAGCAGGTTCTGCGCAGCTATCTCGTGCAGGAGATCCTCTACCGGCAGGCCCTGGAAGAAGACCTGCTGGCCGACGAGCATGTTAAGAAGCAGATCAGTGAACTGACTCAAGACATATTGGCCCAGGAACAGATCACGCGTCAACTGGCGTCGAAGATCAACATTACCGAGGGGGATCTGAAGACTTACTACAGCGCGAACCTGACGCAGTACCAAGAGCCACGCATGGCCCAGATCAGCCACATTCGAGTGGCGGCCGAGTCTGCCGCCCAGGCGGCAATCAGTCGCATCAAGGAGGGCGTATACGCAGGAAAGGCGCAAGACCTGGGCCTCGGCGCGTGACGTCACCGATCCTGCAAGGCCAGCCATGCCTTTCGTTGATCGAGGACCCAGCGTGTGGCCTCGAGTGGGTCCTGACCGCGCGACGCTCGATGACACACCGCGGCCATTGGGTCGCCGAGGGCCAACAAGAGATCTGCGGACTCGAACGTCTCCAGGAGGGTGGCTGCGAGATCGAGGCCAATTGCGCCGTGATCGATCCAGCGCACACCGTCAATACGAGGTCTGTCGTGCAATCGCCGAACAAACTGTCGAATCGCGACCATCCGCTGTTGACGTGACGGTCGGCGACTCTTGAGTATCGAGATGAGCAGATCCAGCTCAGCTCGGTAATCGCGGCGAGGGCTCGTCCTGCCCTCGTTCGCCACAAAACCCCAGTTTCGTTCGCCGCGTGGCGTCATCGTCAGCATCGCTGATCGAAACTTGTACAACGAGCGCCAGGACCGGTCGTCGAGCAACGAGGTGAGCCCGCCCGGTGACGTGAGGTAGTTCAGTCCGTAGGCGAGCACCTGCCCGCCGGTCCTACACGCCAGAGCGTCTGCTCCCCTGCGGGCTGTGGCGGCCTCAAACGCTGTTACGAAAAGAGGTCCAGGCCCACCCTGCTGCGGACCAGAAGCCACTTGGGAGCGCGCGATGGGCACAAACGGTCCGTCGACAGCGTTCACGAACTCAGGCGCGAATGGGGCCGATGGCGAATCGAGGCTGTCGGTAAACGCCGACGACGTCGGATCCGCGAACCGTGCATAGTGCCCGGTCTGCCAACCGTCGGCCATTCGCTGATTTGCACGTGCGATGACCTGCTCGGGTGTGCGTTCATTGAATTGCACGATGGTGTATCCATCGATGAGTGGTCCGGGTCTGAACGAGTGGGGAATGACCTTGGAGTGTCTATGGATCTCGTAGTCTCGATCACCCGCGTCGAAAAAGAATCGTGCTTCGGGGACACCCGGCCACATGCAGTACCGCAACCTGTCCCGTACCGGCAGATTCGCGAGTTGTGACCAATTCCGCTCGTCATCGACATGGAGAAACGCATGGACGAGGCGAACCCGGATGCTCGGATCAAGGGTCGGATGGCGACTGGCCAACATCGGCCGAGGATCCTGTTCCATGAATTCGTCAGCGTGTAGCACCCCGATCCAGTTGTCCACCCCGTAGCGACGTCGGGCCTCGTCGAGCAGATATTGGCGTGCGCCATCTCGCGTCGGTGCTGTGCCGAGCAGATCTTCATCACGGGCGATGAAGACGACCTCCTCGAACGATGCAAGGATCGCTTCGGTTGCGGGCCTCTGCTCCGTGGTTCCATCGAGCACCAGAATGCGGTCGAACCAACGGCGGGCGTTGGACAACATCTCCTCGAGGATGTCGACCTCGTTCTTGACGAGTAGCAGCCCTATCAGGCGATCTTCATCGCCGATCGCGCCGATGTGGCCAACACGCCAAGGGTTGCAGTGATGCAGCACCAGCGACGGCTGAGCCACAACTTCTCGCATGCGATTTCGACCGGGCACACGCCCACGTCGGCGTGGCCAGCGATAACGCGCAACAGCCGTCGTCAAACGTTCCCCAGCCTGGCTTGATCGGAAGTCGATACTGGTGGTCCTCCTCCACATTCCGGCGAGCGCATGATAGGTGTTGTAAGCGTGACCTCTGAACTTGACTCATCCGACAACAGCCTGTCGCTGCCCCCGATCGATCAAGTGGCCTACATGGTTGCTGATCGCGACGAGGCGGTTGCCCGCCTTGAACCACTGTTCGGGCCATTCGAAACGATGGACGTCGACAACCCTGGGTCTATCTACAAGGGAGACGAACACGACGTCTCGCTGCGGCTCGCGTTCGGGCGAAGTGGCGACCTGGAGATCGAACTGATCGAACACGTTTCAGGCCTTTCACCACACAAGGACTGGTATGACGAGCACGGCGAGAGCATCTTTCACGTTCGCTTCAAGGTCGACGATGTCGATGCCTACCTGGCTTGGTTCGAGGACGAGGGCAACGAAACCATCTGGTACAACGCCTCGCTAGCTGAACACGGCATCAAGTATGCGTACAGCCAGGCTCCCCCGGCTAAGGGCGGACACATTTTCGAGTTCGTGCAGGGTTTCTAGATAGCCCCCTGTCAGGATCCAAGCGCCGCTCGAAACGCGTCGAACTCCTCGCCGATCAACCCAATCTGGCCACGAACAGCACCCGCGGTGAGCCCTTTAACGTGAACTCGCAGATTGACCGCATCACATCCCGACCGCGACAACATCTCGCCGAGGCGATCGGCTGCCTCGTGCGCGCCGGCGGCCACTATCGTTTGATCCTCGTCGGCCCAGCGCTTCACGGCTGCCGGGGGAGCATACGAGCGGTAGTGCTTCAGCTGAGCAGCGATCTCTGCTTCTGGGGCCGGACCGATCCAAACCCGTCGAATAGCGATCGTCGCAGCATCGCCACCGGCGTCGCGGTACACGCTGGACAACTCGGCGCAGCGCTCGGCGCTCTGGAGCGAGTCATAGAGAACCGCCAGACCATGTCTCGCCGCGCGCTTCGCCGCGGCCTTGCTCTGCACTGCAACGGCCATTGGCAACGGATGATCCACCAGTCGAGCCACAGCGCGATCTCGGCCCAAGGGCTCATCAGAAACACCGCGCAACGCGCTCACGGTCGGGCCTAGCGCAGCCTTGAAACGCGGGACGACCTCTTCGAACGGCACCTCGGCGAGCTCGAAGTCAACCGGAAGTGCACCCGCGGCAAAACCGGCCCCTACACGACCCGGATAGGCGGCCTCCAGCCAGGCGAGTTCCTCAACCACCAACGCATGCGCCTTGATGGGTAGTAGCAGCGGACATGGCGCGGCCCACGCCGAAACCAACTCAGGGAGAATGAATGAACAGACTTGGGCGGGATTCGGAAGGTAACCGGGAAAATCGGCGTGGTGTTCAGACACCATCACGCCATCGAAACCGGACTCCTCACCCAGACGCGCCTGAGCGACCAGCTCAGCGATCTGTTCGGGTGCGGTGAGGTCGTGGGGGTACAGACGCAGCGAAATAGATCCGGACTGAAGCGGCAGTCGTTGCGTCATCATCGGAACCTAGCGCGCGAACACATCCAGCAAGAGTTCTCGGCGGCACCGCTCATGATGTGATACACCTCGGCCCCGTTCACAACGGAAAGTTGAGCCGCCAGATGCCTCTCGTCGAAACCGCACTCCAAGACGGCTGTTTCACCATCACTCTCGCAGACGTCGAAGGACGCAATACGTTGAGCGGTGCATTGACCGCAGAACTCGGGTCAGCACTCACTCGAGCAGACGAGGACCCCGACGTGCGGGTCGTCGTGTTGACCAACAGCGGCAGAGTATTTTGCGCCGGTGCGAACCTGCGCGAGCAGTCCGGTGACGCGGCCAGCATCAAGGGCGTCGGCCTGGTCGACCTACTAAACACGATTCGATCCTCACCAAAGCCATACGTAGGGCGGCTTGCCGGCCACTGCGTCGCAGGTGGAATGGGACTGGCGGCAGCTCTGGATATCTCGGTTGCGATCGACGATGCGAAATTCGGGTTCACCGAGGTCCGCGTCGGGGTGGCTCCGGCGATCATCTCGGTCATCTGTCTACCGAAGATGCGCCCAGCCGACGCGAGCGCCGCCTTCCTGCGGGGAAATCGTTTTGACGGCACAGAAGCGGCGCGGCTCGGGCTGGTGAATTACGCGGTACCAGTGGATCAGCTGGACGAACAGGTCGACGCGATCGTCGACGACCTGCTCGCTGGCGGGCCAAATGCCTTGGCTGCCGCCAAGTCTTTGACGACCCGGGTTCCGACGATGACGAGGGACGACGCCTTCGGCTGGGCCGAACAGCTCTCCACCTCGCTCTTTCGATCGGAAGAAGCGGTCGAAGGCATGCGCTCGTATCTCGACAAGAAGCCGGCGCCCTGGACTATCGACGGAGGCCGCTCCCAGTGACCGAGATTGCTCTGGCTCTAGCCGATTCAACCAGTGAGCCGATCGAGCCCCCTTTTGATCCGAGCGCACCGAACGTTGTCATCATCGTGCTCGACGACCTCGGCTTTGCGCAGTTGGGTTGTTACGGCTCCGATATCGACACACCGAACCTCGATCGACTTGCAGCACGAGGGGTGCAGTTCACGAACTTTCACACGACTGCGGTGTGCTCACCGACGCGGGCCTGCCTGTTGACCGGCCGCAGCCATCACCGGGTCGGGATGGGGATGTTGCCCGACATGCCCGTCAACTATCCTGGTTACACCGGCGAGTTTCCCGTCGGTGCAGGGACTCTGCCAGAGATGCTGCGGGCGAAAGGATGGGCAACCTACGCCATCGGGAAGTGGCACTTGGTGCCACGAGACCAACGCGCGGCGGGCCCGTTTCACATGTGGCCTACCGGCGTCGGCTTCGATCGCTACTACGGGTTCCTCAATGGTGAAACCAACCAATGGACGCCGAATCTGGTCCGTGACCAAACTCACGTAGAACCTCCAAGTACACCAGAGCAGGGCTACCACCTCGAGGCAGATCTCGCAGACGAGGCAATCGCGCAACTACGTGAACTACGACTTGCCCAACGAACTCGTCCATTCCTGCTCTGGTACGCCACCGCTGCCCCGCATGCGCCACATCAGGTACCGACGGAGTGGATCGACCGCTACGCCGGTCGTTTCGACGCGGGATGGGACCATTGGCGCGAGCAAACCTTTGCTCGGCAGAAGTCGCTCGGTGTTGTGCCCCAGGACGCCACCCTGTCACAGCGTCCGTCGTGGGTTGAGGAATGGAAGGACATCGATGCTGACCGTCGACGTCTCTACGCACGCATGATGGAGGTCTTCGCTGGTTTCGTGAGCCATGCCGATCATCACATCGGCAGGGTCATCGATGAGATCGAAGCGGCCGGAGAACTGGATGACACGATCGTCGTGGTCATCTCCGACAATGGTTGTTCGGCTGAAGGCGGACCAAACGGTAGCTGGAACCAGCTACGGCACTACATCAGCGATGTACCCGACGACATCTCCGATGAGCTTGCCCACTACGACGATCTAGGCGGGTTCCGTTCCAGCGGGCACTATCCCTGGGGTTGGGCTCTGGCGGGGAACACGCCGTTTCGGCGCTGGAAGCGTTACACCTTCGAGGGGGGCGTCCGCGACCCGCTCATCATCAGTTGGCCCAACGGTCTCGCGCAGCGTGGCCTGCGAAACCAGTACTGTCACGTCACCGACGTCATGCCAACCCTGATGGATCTGCTGGAGCTCGACCTGCCCACCGAGCTCGACGGTGTCGCACAGATGTCGATCGACGGAAAGAGTTTCTCGACGGTGCTTCGAGATGACTCGGCGGAACCCACTCGAACGACGCAGTATTACGAGTGCTGGGGGTCACGCGCTATCTACGACAATGGCTTCAAGGCGGTAACCAATCACGTCAACCAATTGACGGCGGCCGAACGGGATCACATCGAAGGAAGCGCCGACTTCGCTACGGACAAGTGGGCCTTGTACGACCTGGCGGCCGACTTCGCGGAGAATCATGATCTGGCGGAGGCACAGCCCGACAGGCTTGCGGAACTTGTCGCGTTGTGGCACGACCAAGCGGACCGCAACCAGGTGCTCCCCATCGACGACAGCGCGATAAACCGGATTGGCGTGCTTCGCGCACCGTGGCTCGACTACGCACAGCGCTACGACTACCGACCGGGCGACAAGGCCCATGAGGTGAACAGCCCGCTGCTGTCGGGTGGCTACCAGTTGGTAGCGGTGTTCGGGCCCGAGATCGGTTCGGGCGCGACCGGCGTGATCTGCGAGCAGGGGGACTGGATCAGCGGCTGGGCGGTCTGGCTCGACAAGTCCTCCGTGCACTTTGCAGGCGTCTTCAACGGGAGGGAGGTACAAGCGTCGGCTCCGCTAACCGACTCGGCTCGAATACTTTCGCTCGACGTATCACCGTCCGGCCCAGATGCCACGAATGTCGTCTTTTCCCTCGATGGCGATCAGGTCGGCGAGGCCCACCTGGGCGCGGCGTTGCCAGCAAGCTACTCCCCCGACGGGGCCTTTCTCACCGTCGGCTACGGGCGTCCGTTCCCGGTCAGCGACCGCTACGACCCCACACGACGCGCTCCTGAGTCGTTTCGGGCTTTGTCGTTGCTGCCCGGCACTCCCCCGCCGTTCGACTACGACGCAGAGTTCGAGCGCGTGATGCGCCACCAATAGTTCTCGAGCGACCTCGCCAGGTGGTGAACCCCGGGGCTGTTCATTTCGGTCTGGGGCTCGTTCTTCCGCTGCTTGTCTGGCTCCAAAGAAGCGTCAGTCTTCCCAGTAGGGTGCCCGGAGTTCACGCTTGAGCACCTTCATCGCGCCCGAAAGCGGAAGCGGTTCGCTGCGGAACTCAATTGACTTCGGCACCTTGTATCCGGCGATCGTCTCCTTCGCATGGTCCCGCAGCTCTTCCACGGTTACCTCGGCACCCGGGTGCAACACGACGATCGCGTGAACCTGTTCCACCCAGAGTTCATGTGGAATGCCGATCACCGCTACCTGTGCCACAGCGGTGTGCCGAGACAGACAACTTTCGACCTCGACCGAGTAGACGTTCTCGCCACCGGTAACGATCATGTCCTTCACCCTGTCTACGAGGAACAGGTAACCCGCATCGTCGAAGTAGCCGGCGTCGCCGGTGTGATACCAGCCACCGCTGAAAGCTTCCTCGGTCTCTTCGGGCTTGTTCCAATACTCGGTCATGAAGTTTCCGCCCCGCGCGCACACCTCACCGGTCTCACCACGGGGCACCTCGTTACCCTGCTCGTCCTGGATCGATAGGGAGACGCCGGGGACCGCCTTGCCCGCCGAGCGCAAACGTGGCCCACCAACGCGATGATCACGAGCATCTAGAAAGGTAAGAATCGCCGAACATTCCGTCATTCCGTAACCCTGAGAAATATCGAGATCCGGATAGTCGGAGAGCAACGTGTCGAGGATCGCAGCGGGCATCGGCGACGCACCGTAGGTCAGCAGCTCGAGCGATGACAGGCGTTCTGACCTGTAGCCCGGCTGGTTCAACATCATGCCGATCATCGTTGGCACCATCACGGTTTGGGTCACGTTGTATTTCTCGATGAGGTCCACGACGCCGACAGGGTCAAACATTGGCATGAACACGCTCACACCACCCGCCGCTGGTGTGCCCAGGATTCCCCCCATCGAGGCTGCGTGAAACATGGGTGTCTGGTGGAGATAAACCGACTCGGGGTCGAAATGTACGACCATTCCAACGTGGTGCAGGTTGAGCAACTCAGCCCGATGATCGAGCAAAACACCCTTGGGTAGACCCGTCGTGCCGCCGGTGTACATGAGAACGGCGCCATCCAACTCCTCCGGCTCATTCGGAATGACGGGGTCGGCGGATGCGAGCAGGTCTTCATAACGTATGTCGTGCGGGGCGTCGCCCTCCCCGATCAACACCACTTGACGCACCGGGCTCGGTTCGTCAGACGCAGCCATAGCGTCCGCAAACACCTGCGCGAAAAAGGTATCAACGAACACGACCTCGGTGCCCGAATCCCTGACGATGTAGTCGAGCTCCGCTCCCGCGAGCCGTAGATTGAGGGGATTGATGATGCCAGCTCCAAGAAACGCCGCATGCCAGAGTTCGAGGTATTGGTGCGAGTTCATCGCCATCACAGCGAAGCGGTCAGAACGCTCAACGCCCAATTCGCGGTGCAACGCGGTGCAAAGCCGGAAGGTCCTATCACCGTGATCGGCAAACGTGCCTTCGTAGCCCTGATCGTAGAATCCAACCGCGTCCGCGTTGTTCTCGATCGCGGGGATGAACATGCGGTGGTACACGAGTTCTTTCATGCGCCGATGGTAGCGCTCCGACCCAACCCCGGCAGATCGGCCTACTCGCCGAACACCCGGCGGTAGAATCCCGTCGAAGCCGGGTTGATAGCGGGCCAGACTTCCTTCCGTCGACGTGCGCCTGTCGGCGCACATGAGCAAAGAGAGGTGGCCGCGTGTACAAGTGGTCCGACGAGCACAACATGATGCGACAGGCCATGAAGGACTTCATGGCTGCGGAGGTAATACCGAACAAGGAAGCACTTGAACACGGCGATCTACCGCCCTATGACCTGCTGCGCAAGCTCTTCTCGACGTTCGGAATGGACGAGATGGCGAAGGCATCATTCGCTCGACAAATCGCGCGTGAGAAGGCCGCTGCAGCCGGAGAGACCGTCGACGAGGGAGACCGCGGTTCGGGCGGTGGCGACGCCGCCATGACCATGATTCCGATCATCGAGCTCTGCCGTCACTGCCCAGGCATGGTCACCGCTATGGGTGTTTCGATGGGTCTCACCGCATCCGCGATTTCCTCGAAGGGCACGATCGCACAAAAGGAGCGTTGGGTGCCACAGCTGCTCAGTCTCGAGCGCATCGGCGCCTGGGCGATCACCGAGCCGGACTCGGGCTCGGACGCATTTG
>JADFOM010000046.1:0-6561 GCA_022562835.1 Acidobacteriota bacterium
GACCGCACCCACATAGCCGAGTACGTGTGCAGCTGTCTCGCCATACGGGTAGTGACGCACCGTGGTCTGAGCTACGTACACGCCCGGGAATTGGTCGCCTCGTTCACCGACATAGACCAGCAGGGACGGGTCCACGTCTAGTGCCAGGACCACATCTTCGAACCTGCCATAGGACTCGTCGGCCAGCTCTGCGGTGAGGTCGCTCACCTTCACGAGCTCGGAGAGCGCCGAGCGATTTACTTGTACAGCCAACGCCTTGAGCATCTGTGCGGTCTCGTCGTCATCGAACGCCGCTTCGATCTCACGCGGATTCGCCATCACCGCTGTCGTAACGCGGTTGGTTACTAGAAGTCGACCATTGCGATCGAAGATGCGACCCCGTGGCGCCTCCTCGTGCACGGTCCGAGTGATCTGTGCCGAGGCTGTCTCCTGGTATTCGGTCGTGTTCAGAACTTGCAAATACCAGAGACGTGCGCCAATCGCCGCGAACATCGACAAGCCGATGATCGCTATCAGCCGCAGCCTGTCGCGTGATTGAGCCGGGCCGTTCATCCGCTTGGCGCCGAAACGGGGCGGGTCGCGAGCCATGTTGGTGCAACCATCCAGCGAACCACGGGATCGATGAGGGGTGCCAGCGCGCCACCACAAAGTCCAGCGATCAGCGCGATCATGCCGACCGGATGATCCGACATCGTCGACTGTCCGAGGATCTCTCCGAGCGCAGCGAACACCGCGACACCCGTCGCAGTTCCAGTAGCGCCAACCATGATCAGCAGTCGCGTGTCGCCCTCACCAAACGTTTCACGCAGGGAGCCGATCGCGTATGCGGTGAGGCAGAAAGATAACGCTGCAATGCCGAGAGGGGTCTCGAGCAGGGTGTCGTAGAGCAGACCGCCAACAAATCCAACGATTGCCCCCAGTTCGGGACCTGCGCGCAGCGCTGATAGCACCGCCACGAGCAAGACCAACTCGATCTCCACGCCGGCGACACGGAACCGGCTGAGCAAGGTGGACTGCACAACGACGGCCAGAACAACGACCAGGAGAATCCGTAGCACCTGATTCACGAGCCGGTCTCAGTTGTTGGTGTTGTCTCTGCGCCATCGATGTCGTCGAGCGTGTCCGCTACATAGATCAACACGCTTACGAAATCGAGGCGTTCGGTATCGGCGAGGGGTTCAACACTCAAGATGTCGGGCTGACCTTGATCACCTACCTCTAGGACACGGGCACGCCCAACCGGTATGTCTGCGGGGTAGAGGCTCTGACCTTCGGGCCCTACGGTTACGACCGGATCACCGTCGTCGACCGTCACCGAATCATCCACGAACCGTAGGTCGAGGCGTTTTGAATTGCCTGTACCCGAGGCGAGTCCCGGCTCGCCCGAGTCTGTGACTCGGACCCCGATCTCGAATTGAGGCGAGCTGATCAGGCGGACCAGCGAGGACGAACGATCCGATCGAATAACAGTCCCCACCAGACCCGCGCTAGTTACCACTGCCATGTTCTCCGCGATGCCCGAGTTCTGTCCCTTGTCAATTTCTACCACGTGGGTTTCGAAGTTCCCGGTCGCCCCCTGCACAACCCGGGCCACCACGGTTTCGATGTCGCCTAGGTAGGGAAGGTCGATCTGATCGAGGAGCCGTTCGAGCGTTTCCGCTTCCGCCTCAGACTCGAACACATCACCCTCGAGTTCCGCGACACGGTCGCGCAACACTTCGTTCTCCGCGATGACCTCGTCGTAGTTGAACGCTCCTCGAAAGGCATCGGCGACCGGATCTACCACCCAATTTGCCCCGGATCGAAAGGGCGAGAGCACATTGCGTGTCTGTTCCTGTGCCGTTTCGAGTGGACCGATCCCCCGAAAATCGAGGGTCACAAGAATCACGCCGGTCAGGATGAGCAGACTAAGGACCTTCAGCGGGCTACGTCGGGGATCCTTTTCCACCGCTCAGGCGACTTGCCACGGGTGCGAAGCCCGCGGCGTGTCGATCCTTAGCCCTGATACGAGGAGAAGAGAACGCCCTTGAGCACTTCGAACTCCTCAAGTGACTGACCAGCGCCAAGCGCGACGACGAGTAACGGGTCGGGAGCGATCCTGACGGGCATGCCTGTCTCGTGCTGAATTCTAGCTTCGAACCCGGTCAGCAGAGCACCGCCACCGGCAAGGGTGATGCCGTGCTCCATGATGTCGGCTGCAAGTTCCGGCGGCGTCTCATCAAGGGTCATCTTCACTGCGTCAGTAACCGCCTGCACCGGTTCCTCGATCGCTTCACGAATCTCTGAAGTGCTGACCACAATCGTCTTGGGCAACCCGGTCACCATGTCTCGCCCACGTAGCTCGGCCCGCAGTTCGTCGACTAGAGGCCATGCGGATCCCAGGGTGATCTTGACCTCTTCTGCTGTGCGCTCGCCGAGCGCAACACTGTATTCCTTCTTGATGTAGCGCACGATCGCGTCATCGAACTCGTCGCCGCCGACGCGTGCTGATTGCGACGCGACGACCCCACCGAGTGAAATCACGGCGACTTCGGTGGTCCCGCCGCCGATGTCCACGATCATCGAACCGGTCGGTTCCTGTACTGGCAGGCCGGAACCAATGGCGGCCGCCATCGGTTCTTCGATGATGTAGGCGGGCTTACGAGCGCCAGCGAATTCGGCTGCTTCTTGGACTGCTCGTTGCTCGACGCCGGTGATGCCCGACGGTACGCAGATGACCATCCGCGGCTTGGCCCAGCGCCGCTGGTGGACCTTCTGTATGAAGTAACGCAACATCTTTTCGCAGACGTCGAAATCGGCGATCACGCCGTCCTTGAGGGGACGGATAGCTTGGATATGACTCGGCGTGCGGCCGATCATTCGTTTGGCCTCGGTGCCGACCGCAAGCGCGCGACCGTCATGAACGTTGACGGCGACAACCGATGGTTCGTCGAGAACGATGCCTTCGCCACGGACGTACACCAAAGTGTTCGCCGTGCCGAGATCGACCGCCATATCGCGACCCATGATTGCCCCCAACGAGCCGAGCACGTTGTCGGACATCTTCGCCCTTTCCACAAGTTGCCACTGCACTGCCTGGTTTCGTGTGACTACACGTAACCCCTACTCCGCCGGGCAGTCTAGGTCAGATCCGTAACGAAACCGCAACGCTGTGAAGATGCGCACCGAATCGCCACCAAACGGGCTTGAGCAGCGTTCCACAACCTCTGTCCGCGATTCTCAGGCGGGAAGACCTGGGAAGAAGATCTTGATCTCGCGGGCCGCTGATTCGGCCGAATCGCTCCCGTGGACCAGGTTTTCTGTGAAGAGCGTGCCGAGGTCGCCGCGGATGGTTCCTGGTGCCGCTTCGGCCGGATTCGTAGTCCCCATCATCGAGCGCACAATCGCAAACGTGTCTTTCGGTCCCGCGATGACCATAACCATGGAGGGACCGCGACTCATGAATGAAACGAGCTCGTCATAGAAGGGTTTGCCCTGGTGTTCATCGTAGTGACGTGCCAGGGTCTCGGTGTCAAGGATTTCGAGGCGAGCGGCGACGAGGCTCAAGCCCTTGCGCTCGAAGCGGCCGAGGATCTCGCCGACGAGGCCGCGCTCGACCGAGTCGGGTTTACAGATGACGAGTGTGCGGTTCATCGGCCAGAGGGTATCCACGTCATAGGCGTTCTGTTGGTCTACGGCAACCAGCCCGGGCATGGCAACAGAACGGTGTCAGACACCGAGCGCGCAGAGTGCTCGGGCCAAGTCGATTCTGCGCCCGGTGTCTGACACCGTTCTTCCGGCTCGTGTGAATATCACCCTGGACGAAGGCGTTCGGTCACTTCTAGAGCGGCGCGATAGAGATAGAAGCTTCCACACACAACGACGGTGTCGTCCGCTCCCGCGATCGTGATCGCTCTCACAACGGCCTCAGCCACGTCTTCGATCAGTTCGCTTTCGGCACCTTGGTCGGCAGCTGCTTCGACGATAAGCGCTGGGTGGACTGCGCGAGGGGAAGGCGCCCTGCACGCGATCACGACGTCGGAGGGTCCGATGCCCAGCCCCTCGACCATCTCAGAAGCCTTGCGTGGTTCGAGTAGACCAATGACGAAGAGTCGGCGCTGGCCCTCCCCCAACACCTCGGCAAGCGTCTCGGCGAGCGCCTCCGCCGCCGCAACATTGTGCGCACCATCGATGACGACGGTCGGTTGATGATGCACGATTTCGAATCGGCCCTTCAACGGCGCCGCCGCGAATCCCTCAACTATCACCTCGGGGTCCAACGCTGTACCGACCAGCTGCTCGACAGCCGCGATCGCAATTCCCGCGTTTGCAGCCTGGTGTGCGCCGAACTGCGGCACGAACACATCGTCGTGGGCACCGTGCGGCGTTGTAATGTCGACCACCTGACCCCCAACGCCGAGCTGGCCAGGCGATACCAGGAGTTCCTGGCCTAGCGCGACGATCGGAACGGGATGTTCGTCCGCGAACAGATCAACAAGTTCGGGCGGGATCGAGCCGATAACCAAGGGACGGTCGGCGACGACGATCCCAGCCTTCTCCGATGCAACGGAACGCTCCCATCCAGGTGCCCCGTCGGTGTGGTCTCGCCCGATCGAGGTGATGACCGCAACATCGGCTTCGACAACGTTGGTGGCGTCATAACGGCCGAGCAGCCCGACCTCTACCACGGCTACATCCACTGCGATTTCGGCGAACCATCCGAAGGCGGCGGCTGTCAGGATCTCGAAATAGCTCGGCTCATGATTCGCCAAAGGCGCCAGAGCTGCGATCACACCGATCGCCGCGCCGAACTCCTCCTCGGAGATCTCCTCGCTGTTACGGCGCAGACGTTCGGTGACCGACACCAGATGAGGACTGGTATATGTGCCGACATGAAGCCCAAGAGCGCCGACCAAACCACTCACGAGATGGGCGACCGTACCCTTCCCGTTCGTGCCGGTGATGTGCACCACGCGATAGGCCTTCTGTGGCTCGGCGAGCACGTCGAGTAACGCATAGGTCGCGTCGAGCGACAACCCTTTGACGAGCCCAGCCCGGGCCTCATGGTTGATGTGGCGATCGAGGTAGGCCTGCGCCTCACGAAACTCCATCGCCACCCCCAATCGGGTCTGGTTCAGGAAGCTGCACGACGCGGCATCTGCCGCTCACTGCGGGTGCCGGTCACCAACTCGGGCTCGACACGTTCGGTGATGACCTTCTCATCGATGACACAACGCGCAACATCGTCGCGGCTCGGCAGCTCGTACATGACGCGCAATAGAATTTCTTCGAGCAGCGAGCGCAGGCCACGGGCACCGATCTGACGTTTCAGGGCCTCATCGGCGATGGCGTGCAGTGCCTCGTCTGTGAACTCGAGATCGACGTTCTCGAGATCGAACGACTTCGTGTACTGCTTGATCAGAGCATTCTTTGGTTCGATCAGCACGCGCACAAGGTCGTCGACGTCAAGGTTGCCGAGCCAGCCCACCACCGGCATGCGACCGATGAACTCGGGGATCAGCCCGTAGGCCATAAGATCTTCGGGTTGGAGTTCGTCGTAGATCTCTCCGAGATCCCTTTCGCTCCGCGGACGAACGTCGGCGGTGAATCCAGCACCTGAGCGCCCAACTCTTGCCTCGACAATGTCGTCAAGCCCTGCGAACGCGCCGCCGCAGATGAACAGGATATTCGTCGTGTCGATCTGTAGGAATTCCTGATGCGGATGTTTGCGCCCACCCTGCGGCGGCACCGAGGCGGTCGTCCCTTCGAGGATCTTGAGCAGTGCCTGTTGCACTCCCTCGCCGGAAACGTCTCTCGTGATCGACGGGTTCTCGCTCTTGCGAGCGATCTTGTCGATCTCATCGATATAGATGATCCCGGTCTGTGCCTTGTTGATGTCATAGTCAGCCGACTGAATGAGCCGCAGCAGGATGTTTTCGACATCTTCGCCGACGTAGCCCGCCTCGGTCAGCGCTGTCGCATCCGCAATCGCGAACGGCAGGTCGAGCATGCGTGCGAGCGTCTGAGCGATCAGCGTCTTTCCACAGCCCGTTGGCCCGATCAACATGATGTTGGATTTCGCCAACTCGACTTCGGTGTCGGCGGATGATCCCAGTTTCAATCGCTTGTAGTGGTTGTACACGGCCACCGACACCATCATCTTGGCCGTGTCCTGGCCTATCACGTACTCGTCGAGGAACGACCTGATCTCATGGGGAGTCGGCAACTCACCGAACGCGACCTCGGACTGTTCAGACAGTTCTTCCTCGATGATCTCGTTGCAAAGATCGATGCACTCGTCACAGATATAGACGCCAGGGCCAGCTATGAGCTTCTTGACCTGCTTTTGTGATTTGCCGCAAAAGGAGCACTTCAAGAGCTCCCCGCCCTCACCAAACTTCGCCAACAGAATCCCCGTTTCCTTCGTGACCGTTCGGAAAGACTAGTCGACCGCCCGAATCGGACCGGACTCATCCGAGCCCGTCCGGCCATGGATGACGTCGTCGATGATGCCGTACTCCTTGGCTTCCTCAGCGGTCATCACGTAGTCGCGGTCGGTGTCCTTCGCGATCTTCTCCACGG
>JADFOM010000046.1:6571-12359 GCA_022562835.1 Acidobacteriota bacterium
ACGGTCTGACCCGTGTGGAGCGACAACAAGCCTTCGAGGTCGGCCTTCATCCGCTGGATCTCGCGGGACGCGATCTCAAGGTCGGACACCTGACCCTCGGCACCTGCGTAGGGCTGATGGATCAGGACCCGCGAGTGCGGGAGCGAGAGCCGCTTACCCTTCGTGCCAGCGGCCAACAAGACCGCAGCGGCCGAAGCGGCCTGTCCGAAACAGATCGTTGTGATGTCTGGGCGCACGTACTGCATCGTGTCGTAGATCGCGAACAACGCGTTGATATCGCCGCCCGGTGAGTTTATGTAGAGGTTGATGTCCTTGTCCGGGTTCTCCGATTCGAGATGAAGGAGCTGCGCGCAGGTGAGGTTCGCGACAGTGTCGTCAATCGGTGTGCCGAGGAAAATGATGTTCTCCTTGAGCAATCGGGAGAACAAATCGAAGGCGCGCTCACCCCGACTGGTCTGCTCGACAACCGTGGGCACCAAATGGTTCTGTGCAGAAATCACGCTTCGTTCTCCTCGTTGTCAGAAGCCTCTGCGACGGCGTCAGCGGCGTCGCTTTCGGTCTCGTCTTCTTTGGTGGCCTCATCGCTGTCAGGCGTCTGAAGGTCGTCCCACTCAATGTTCGTGCCCTCCGGACCGACGATCGTGGAGACCGAAATCACCCAATCGAGAGCACGTTGTTTGGCAAGATCTGAGCGTAGTGCTTTGTCGTAACCACCCGTCGTCAACTGCTCGACGACATCCTCGACGCTTTGACCCGTACGTTCTGCCATCTCAGCGATCTCGCTGTTCCAGTCCTCACCTGAGACCTCGATCGATTCGCCCTTGACGATGGCACGAAGCGCAAGGTCGACCTTGACGGCCTGGGTCGCCGTGTCGGTCAGCTCCGCACTGAACGCCTCCGATTCGGTTCCCGTCATCTGTAGATACTGATCGAGGCTCATGCCCTGCGCCTGCAAACGCGTCATCATGTCCTCGAGTCGCCCCTGCATCTCTTGGGAGATCATCGCCTGCGGCGGATCGATCTCGATAAGACCGGTGAGTTGTTCGACCAAACCTTCCCGTACAGCGTTCTGTGCTTGCGAACGATTCATGTTCCCAACCTGATCGACGATGCTGTCACGCAATTCGGCGACCGTTTCGAACTCGCTGGCCTTCACGACAAAATCGTCGTCGAGGTCGGGCAACACCTCGGCCTTAACATCCTTGACGAGGACCTTGAAGTCGAGCGTGCCCTCCTCATCGGGATCGGGATGCTCCGCGTCGAACGACAAAATATCGCCTGCGCTGGCGCCACGAAGGTTCTCGTCGATCTCTGCAACGACGGCTCCTGAACCAATGCGGTAGTCATAGTCCGAAGTCGTCAGACCCGGAACCTCTTCACCATCGAGAGTTCCCTCAATGTCGATTGTCACGTGGTCGTCGTCAGCGGCGACACGGTCAACCGTTTCGAGCTCCGCGAACTGGCGACGCATCCGGTCGATCTGTTCGTCTACCTCGTCGTCGGAGACGACCGGCGACGGCACCTCGACCTCCAGGCCCTGATAGCCGATGAGTTCGATCTCAGGTCGGACCTCGACCACTGCGTCGAAGGCGACAGCACCCTCGTCCTGACCCGATGTGATGTCGATCTCGGGTGCGGCGATGGCATCGACGTCGGAGTCGATCACTGCACGTGCGTACTGCTCAGGGAGCGCCTCCCGCAATGCTTGATCTCTCGCTATGTCGCCACCGATGCGCGCCTCAAGCACCTTGCGGGGCACTTTGCCTGGGCGAAATCCAGGTATACGCACCTCCTTGGCAAGGGAGCGGAACGCGTCAGCGATCGCTTCGTCGATGATTTCGGCATCGACCTCGACGCTCAGTTTCACCTTGTTGTCGTCAAGCTCGGTCACACTGGTCACTACGGGACTATTCACGGCGTGAATCCTACCTGGGGTCAGACTCAGCCGGACCGGCCTGATCCGGCCGCAGCGTAGCGAAGCGCTGCCAAGCGATTCCTGCACCGAACAGCGTCGCCAGCGCAAGTCCGTACGCGCCACCGTTCAGGCCCCACGCTGCAAACCCGATGGCCGGCAGGGTCCATTGCAATCCGGTCGCTATCAATCTGGCCTCAAGGGTTTCGGACGCGGCATCTGCGATGCGAAGTGAGACGATCGGACCGCGCCAGATCGCCAGACCAACAAATCGCAGAGCGGTCGCGGCAAAGATTGCCATCGTGATGTCGTTCTCGTCGAGCTCGAACGGACCGAACGCGGACGCCGACTCATCTAGGGCGAGTAGGAGGCCTGACCACACAACCGTGATCGCGGCGACAGCTCCCGCCACCGCCAGGGTGAATCTTTGCGACACAACCCTTACTCCCCCATCGGCGATTGCCGCTGGCACCACTATCGCCGACGTCGAGGTGTGGACCACGCTCAGTGGGGAGAAGATGAGCACGGCCGCGGACAGAATACCCGAGGCGTCACCACCAACGATCAGGTCGGCGAGCACCAGGCTG
Source organism: Acidobacteriota bacterium (assembly GCA_022562835.1). Lineage (GTDB taxonomy): Bacteria > Actinomycetota > Acidimicrobiia > Acidimicrobiales > SHLQ01 > JADFOM01. Next base: position 9,071 of record JADFOM010000046.1, read on the forward strand.
ACGACGAATACACTTCGTGCAAGCATCCCGTCGAGCCCCAAACGAATCGCCTGCGGCCCCGTAACTCGCCAGAAGAACACAACTCCATGCCATCCGGAATCGACCGCGTTAAAAACCGACGGAATTGCTGCGATAGCGGCTCCGAGCAACCAGGCGGCCAGGTAGCCGTTGGCGTCGAGATCTATGAATCCGGTCGCGTCTGCGATCGCGGCGACGAGCAACACAGCGAGCCACACGCCGTCTGTCCGTAGAGCACCGAGCGGATCGTTGCGGGCGAAACGTTCCGACCTCAGCGTGTACTGAGCAACCAGGCCGGGCGAACCCGCAGCGGCCAACAGCAGAGGCGTTCGCATCTGTCCACCCACTACGAACGCGGCCAACGCAAGTGGGATCCCCATCGACACGCCTAACGCGATCGCGACCCGGCTGGCACCCTCGCGGACTGAGCGTGCATAGACACGGCTCGTTCCTATGGCGGAGTGCAACAGCACGGCATTCGCGGTCGACCCCTGTCCGACCGCAATCACGACGAGACAGAGCTGGAAAGCGATAGAGAAACGACCGAACTCCGCGAGATCCCCGGCGGAAAGTGCCAACGCACCCGCGGCAAAATTTGTGACGCTCGAAAGGGATTGAGCCCCCAGGGTCGCCGCCGATTGCCAGGCTCTGGTCACGGTTCGCACCGACTGAGCCTAGACAGACTCTCGACGCTAGCCAGAACAACAGCGCCCTTCTCATTGCGACCTCTGTCGGTCTGGGCCCGACGGATCAAGCGTTAAGCTCCGGAGGAACGCGGGTGTAGTTCAACGGCTAGAACCTCAGCCTTCCAAGCTGATGATGCGAGTTCGATTCTCGTCACCCGCTCTCAAGTTTTCTTCATGTTGCCCCGCTTGCCGGAAAAGCGCCGCGATGAGTTCCCGACCGTGATTCTCTTTGCCCGGGTCGCCGCGCGTGTTAGGAAGAAGGCAGCGATAGGCGCCGCAAGAACGTGAGGACGAAGATGGTTGACATCGACAAGATCCGATCCGCGGAGGAGAGTGTGGCCGAGATGCAAGGCGCGCTTGCGGAGCTTCAGTCCGGACTAGGGCGAGCCGAGGAGATCGCAGTCGCGGCAGAGGCAGCGAAGGCTCGGGCCGAGCAGACGTTGAAGGTGACGTTTGGCCTCATAGGCCTTTCGGTCCTTCTGCTACTGCTCTCCCGCAAGAAGCGGGCCTAAACCGGTCAGCGTCCGAGAGCCGACGCGGCCCGCTCAATCGGGGCCAGAAATCCCGCCTGTCGAGCAGCACACGGCCTCGGATCGCGACGAGACGCTGAGCTTGGTGTAGACAAACGATCAACAGTTCGTTGATGGGGTGAGTGACTGAGGACCGTGCCACGCGGCCAAGAACATGATGGGTGACGGAATGTATGTGCTCAAGATCGACGCTGACGGTTCGTCCGTTGAGTTGAAGGTCCGACGGGGACCGCACCGTCATGGCCGACTGGTTTGTGACTGATGCGAAGCGATTCTGACTAGTTCGTCGCCGTCGGACTGGCGGTCATAACCATCCTCGTCGTCGCGTACGTGCTGTATCGACCGCGTATTCAGCAGTCCAAGCAGTACCGAGCAACCGTGGTGCCGCTGGCCAACATCATGGACGTCGGATTCATCATCATGTCACCGGCGATCGTGCTGCTAGCTGGCTTCTCAGCGCCGCTCGTGATGCTCGGTGTTTGTCTCATAACCATCGCGGCAGGTTTCGCAGTTGCGTACAACATCCGCCACTACGAACCGATCGCAGATTCCGACGATCCGCTTACTCACGTCGAGCGAACTGCGCAGTGGGCGCTGCTCTGCGCGTCGGTAGTCAACATCGCCTATTACACCCTTCTACTGATGGCTCTGTTGCTGCTGCCGTTCGACGCGTTCACGACGGGCCGACAGGCGGTTCTGGGCACCATCTATCTCGCCACCATCGCTGCAGTCGGGTACATGGGCGGGATGAAGTGGCTCAACAAAAAGGGCGACCAGACCACGGCGTTCAACCTTGCTGCAGTGCTGGGCGTACTGGTTGCCTTCGCCATCTACAACTTGCAAGAGGCGGTGGGCGCTCGGTGACTCGCCCGAGCCCGGAATGAGGAGTTCCGCAAGATCATCGGGTTGTTCGCCACCGTCCAGGGCTTCGAAGCATCGCGCTATATCGGTGTCCGGTTCGGTGCAGATCTGCGGATCACCACGATGCGGATCGCCCAGGGCATCTCGACGGTCGTGTTCGTCGCTCTGGTCGCCGCGATCGTGGTCTTATTCCTCCCGCCGGGGGTACCGGTCGACGGCACAGCCATCTTCCTCGTAGCGGATGAGATCGGCGACACGATGCCATGGCTGTTGCTCGTGGCTGCGATCGGCAGTCAGACCTCGGCGATCATCGGCGCCACGTCGTCGCGCAGCGACATGCTCGTCAGCGCCAACGTGCCCCGCAAAATCAGCTTCCTGGTCATTCTAATTCCAGCGATCCTCGTGGTCATCTTCACCGACGTCAGCGTCGCCGTGAACTTGGCCTCGCGTGTGTTCGCCGCCTACTTCTTGACTCAGGCGCTGCTCGCCGGCCTTCTCGCTCGCCGCAACCGCAACTGGTGGGCGGTCACCGGCTTCGCCGGCATCGGTCTCGTCATGGCCATCATCTTGATCTTCGGGCTGCCGCTATAACTCACCCGCTGGCAAATCGGTTTACAACGGACACCCGACTTTGGGGGGGGTGGTCGCCCTCTAGAAACCTTGTGTCTGGAGGTCGCTGGGTGGCTCGGCTCGACATCAGGATCTGGCTAACATCGGCAGCGCAGGCTTCTAGACTCGGCTCATGACCCAGCACCTCAACACCCCTATCGGTGACGTTGCATCGCTTGTCGAACAGCTACGCAAGACCTTCGACTCGGGACGGACCCGTCCCCTCGAATGGCGCCAGCAACAACTCGACGGGCTCCTCGCGTTCCTCCAGGCTCACGCCAGCGCGCTGGAGTCGGCAATGAAGTCCGATCTGGGCCGGCCCACCCTCGAGGCGTGGGCAGCGGACATCGGCGCAACGGCTGCAGAGGTCAAACACCTTCGCAAACACGTGGGCTCGTGGATGAAACCACAACGCCAAAGACTGCCCATCACCGCGCAACCCGCCAGTGGATCGATCGTCGCCGAGCCGTTGGGCACGGCGCTTGTCATCGCGCCGTGGAACTATCCGGTGCAACTCACGATTTCACCGCTCGCCGCGGCACTCGCCGCCGGCAACACTGTGGCGCTCAAACCATCCGAACTCTC
>JADFOM010000383.1 GCA_022562835.1 Acidobacteriota bacterium
GATGGGATGACCCGGCTTCGTATCTCTGTCTCGTGATGCCTCTGAGACTGGTGGACTGAGAGAGGACCGGAGGAATCGTCCCCCCGAAATTCCTGGAAGAATCCTAGAAACTGCGTCGGCTCAGGGGCTGGACCGCCACAAATGTTGCGCTGAACCTGATCGGTCCCGCCTCCAATACGTGCCGCCCACTGACCGAGGAACCCGAAGTTCTGCCAGAAGCCGTTCATGTAAGCATCGCTGCCGCTTGTCATTCCCGCCGCACCCATGATCCTCATCACCAGATCTCCCTGGAACTCCAGTCGACGCGAGGCCGCGAGCTTCATCACCGAGGACTCGGGTCCGGGTGGAACACCTTTGCTCGAAGCGGTACGCACCCGGTATCCCATGTAGGTCATGGTCGAGTACATCGCAGCGAGGCGTGCAATGTCCTGGCGGATCAGCGGATCGGCGGCCACGCCGAAGTGCTTCGCCATCGCCACGATGTCATCCACGCCAACGTTGCTCGCCCCACCGATGCCCTGACGCTCGTTTGCGAGCGTCGTGAGGATTGGACCCCAGCCCTTGTTCGTGTCACCCAAGACGTTCTTCGCCGGAACTCGAACGTCTTCGAGAAAGACCTCGTTGAAGTGTGCCGCTCCAGTGATTTGCACCAGCGGACGGATATCGATACCGGGTGCGGACATGTCCAACAGCAGATAGCTGAGGCCACGATGTTTGTGAGCGTCGAAATCGGTGCGCACCAACAACATGCCCCACTGCGCCTGCTGGGCGCTCGAGGTCCAAACCTTCTGACCGTTGACGATGAACTCGTCGCCATCGAGCACCGCTGTGGTACGCAGGCCGGCCAGGTCCGAACCAGCGTTGGGTTCGGAGAACAACTGACACCAGACGTGCTCACCGGTCAGCATCGGGTCGAGGAAGTGCGCCTTCTGTGCGTCGGTGCCGTGGTCGATGATCGTCGGTCCTGCCATGCCGATGCTCTGAGCGAAGGAGCCGGTCGCAACGGCATAGCGCCCCTCTTCCTCCGCGAAGATGCCGTTGTGCATGCTCGTCAGACCCTGGCCGCCGTATTCGGTCGGCCAGGTCAGACCCGCCCAGCCGTGGTCATATTTGATCCGCTGCCACGAGCGGCATTGCGCAACGTGGAGGTCCTCTTGGTCGGGCGTCGCCGGTTTCGCCCAATGCGACTGGGACCAGTCAACGGTGTCGGCTTTGAGGGTCGCATATTCGTCAAGGAACGTACGGCAGTCGGTACGAAACTTGGCTTCTGCCGGTGTGTCGTCAAAATCCACGGTTGGCTCCCGTCATGTGGCGTGGGTCCAAGCAAAAACCAGGGTGTCAGGGTGAGTTCAATCGGTCATCGCGTCAGTTGTTGATTGTAGATGTCTTGGGCGGTGGCCCAGTTGTGGATGCGTCGGGGGATGGTGTTGATGCGGTGTTCGATGGTGGATAGTTGTTTGGGTGTGTAGATCGAGAGGTCTGTGTGTTTGCCGACGTAGCGGCGGATGAGGCCGTTGCCGTTTTCGTTGGTGGGTCGTTGCCACGGCGATTTCGGGTCGGTGAAGTAAATATCGATGCCGCATTGTTCGGCGAGTTCGCGGTGGCGGGCCATTTCGCTTCCTTGGTCCCAGGTCAAGGTCAGGCGGAATTGTTGAGGGATCCGGTTGAGGGTCTTGACCAAAGCCTCAAAGGTGGGGTCGGCTCGTTTAGATCCGGGTAGATGCGCTAACCAAACATGGCGGCTGCAACGGTCAAACACCGTCGCGATAGCGGATTTGTTGTAGGCGCCGACGATCAGGTCTCCCTCGAGGTGCCCGATTTCGCTGCGTTGGGCTGCGATTGGGGGCCTAAGGCCGATCAGGTTGAACTTTCCTAACGGATGAAACGACGGTGCTGGGTCACGATCACGGCGTTTACGGCACCGACTGCTTGCGGTGAAGGTTCTTGTGTAGGCCCTCATCGAGTCCCCGCCGGCCACGCTGATAGATCGACTGATAGATGCATTCGTGACTGATCGAACCAACCACCCCGTGAACGCCTCGAGCCGCTTCGATCGAGATCGTCATCGGTGAGTCTTTCAGCTTCAACCGTTTGGCCACATAGACAGCCAACACGCGGTCCGCGACCAACTTAGGGACCTTGTCACGTCGACGCTGCAAAACCGCACGGCCCTCAGCTGTCACCGCGCAATAAGCGACCCGACCACCGTTACGGCCGATCTCTCGACCGATCGTGCCCCTGCAACGACCAAGGCGATCACCAATCACCGCGTTGGGTTCCCCCAGCTCGATCCCGACACGAATCTCCTCGCGCTCAACCATCGTCAACGGCTCTGCTGGCATGATGAAACCTCCACCGGTCGTGGGTCGTGTCTGAACAGCGAGCATCATTGCCCGCATCACGCTCCGACCGGTGGAACCTCAAATGAGGCCATCACCACTTGAACTCACCCAGACACCAGAATTCGAACTGGTCCCGGCGCACTTTGCGCTCGG
>JADFOM010000384.1 GCA_022562835.1 Acidobacteriota bacterium
CGAGCGCGAAGCGGTGCGGATACTGCGGCGCCGCGGTGAGCTACTGATCACCGAGACAACTCATGGCTTCATTTGCGCCAACGCCGGCATCGATCTCTCCAATGTTGCGCGCGGCCAGGCCGCGCTGTTGCCGCAGGACAGCGATCGCTCAGCCCGATACATACGCGATGCGGTTGCAGGCCGCCTCGGCCTAGACATTGGCGTGATCGTGTCCGACACGTTCGGCCGTCCTTGGCGCCGTGGGGTTACCGACGTGGCGATCGGTTGCGCAGGGATCAAACCGGTGCTCGATCTTCGCGGCACCCCCGACGCCTTTGGACGGGAGTTGATGGTCACAGAGGTCGCGCTCGTCGACGAAATCGCGGCCGCGGCCGATCTAGTCATGGGTAAATCTGCTGGGGTGCCCGTCGCAATAGTTCGCGGAGGGCCGCCGGAATGGTTTGGCGATGGAAGCGTCGTAGGCGAACTCGTCCGTGCGCCACAAGAGGACCTATTTCGGTGATATCTGTTCCGGGTCGAGCCGGAACTTTTAGGCCGCGACTACTGTTGAAAGGACCATGTCAAAGAAAACAGTCTCCAAAGACGAGCTGCGTGAGCGGCTCACCCCTGTTCAGTTCGAGGTGACCCAGAACGCCGATACTGAGCGCGCGTTCAGCGGCGAGTACTGCGATATGAAAGACCCAGGTACCTATCGTTGCGTGGTGTGCGACGAGGCGCTGTTTTCGAGCGACACAAAGTACGACTCAGCGAGTGGCTGGCCCAGCTTCTATGAAGCCATGGACGACGACGCGGTCGAGCGTCGTAGCGACATCAGCCACGGCATGGCTCGCACAGAGGCCGTTTGCACTGGTTGTGGCGCACATCTCGGACACATATTCGACGACGGTCCGCAGCCGACCGGCGAGAGATTCTGCATGAACTCGGCATCGCTTCGCCTCGATCGAGACGCAAACTGAGCCTAGATCCACCAATTTGGTTGGCGCGCTGACCTTGCGCGCTTACACAGATGAGCGGTGTCAGACACCGCGCGTCAGCGGGCGAGGAGACGGCGGCGGAGTAGATCGAGAGTTGTTATTACGGTGAACTGGCGGGTCCGCTCACGGTCGAAGGGATAGCTGATCTCCAAGGTTTCGGTGACTCCATCGAGCCGCGTAGCAATACAAACCGTGCCAGGCGTCTTACCCTCGAGCGGTTCAGGTCCTGCCACACCGGTTACCGCTACGGATACGTCGCAGTTAATCAAATCGCAGACGCCCGAAGCCATTGCCGCGGCAGCCTCTTCTGACACAACAGGACCTTCGGGCACGCCGAGAAGCGAGAATTTGACCTCAGGCGCATAGGACACGATCGACCCCCTGAAAACGTCACTACAGCCTGCGGTATCGGTCAGTCGTGCCCCGATCAAACCACCGGTCAGCGATTCGGCCACTCCGAGGGTAAGTCCGGCCTGTCGACAGAGATCCAACACAACCGATTCCATAGTGTCGTCGTCGACGCCAAAAACGATGTCGCCGATGATCGAACGCACGATCTCGTCTTCGGCTGCGAGGATTGCCTCGACGTCACTGTCCGAATCGGCCTTCGCCGTAATACGTACCTTGAGTCCTTCCCAACCGCTGGCCAGGAACGCAAGCGTCGCTCCACCCTCGCGGTCGAGGCGCTCGATCTCCTCGCCGAGCATCTCGGCGAGCCGCGACTCTGACGTACCCCACGTCCGCAGGACACGCGAGCGGATGATCGAGCTGATTCCCCCTCGATGCGCAATGTCGGGGAGTACGAATTCGGTCATCATCGCTTGCATCTCCCAAGGAACCCCTGGAACTGCATAGATGACCTTGTCTCCAAACGGGCAGACCAACCCGGGAGCCGTTCCAGGCTGCACCGGAATCGGCTCAGACCCCACTGGCACATCAGCTTGGCGAAGATTGTTGGCCGGCATGTCGCGCCCGCGCACTCCGAACATGGCCCCGATCTTCTCGACGAGGTCTTCTCGGCGTTCAAGCTCGACACCGAGCACGGTCGCTATGACGTCTCGCGTGATGTCGTCCTGGGTCGGTCCAAGTCCTCCACAGACGATCACTGCATCGGATCTCTGCAACGCTTGTTCGATGACCTCGAACATACGCGCCGCGTTGTCGCCGACCTTGGTCTGGTAATGCGAGTCGATGCCGATCTGTGCGAGCTCGCTACCGATCCAACTCGAGTTCGTGTCGACGATCTGGCCCAGCAACAGTTCGGTACCTACCGCCACGACCTCACAGGACATTGCCTCACCGGAATGGGTCATTGAGGGAGGGCTCCGCTCTGGCTCATGGCCGATCGTCCGTCGAGAAGGTATTGAACCCCAGACACGATCGTGATCACGACCGCTACCCACAGAGCTGCGGTCACCAGACCATCGGCGTCCTCGAACGGTGGCAGCGCAGCCATCAACAGCGCGATCCCTTGGAGTGAGGTCTTGTACTTGGCGGAACGTCGAGCCGG
>JADFOM010000385.1 GCA_022562835.1 Acidobacteriota bacterium
CGAACCGGTCACAAATTCAGCTACAAACCGGTCAGGGCCTGAACGGCGCGGCGAGTTCGCTCATCATGGCGACAAACTCGTCTCGTTCCGCAGCCGCAATGTTGAAGTCGGGCACCACGACCTCGTCGACGCCAGCCGCTGCGTAGCTGGCCAACGCCGAGGCAATCTGGTCAACGGTTCCAACCAGTCCGCCTCGATGGCCGAGTGCCGAGCGAACCGCGGCCGCCTCGTCCTCGTCGCCGCAGCGAACTACGAGCGACGCAATCGTGATCCGTATCTCAGCGGAATCCCTGTCGGATTCGGTGCACCATCGTTCGATGACTTCGCGCTTGCCGGCGATTTCATCTGGGAGCGCCCATGCGTTCCATTCGTCTGCAAAGCGGGCGACCGTGCGCAGCGTGCGCTGCTCTCCCCTACCTGCAACTAGCAACGGCAGCCGATCAGCGAGCGGTTTTGGCTCTGCTGGTGCGTCTATGACTTTGTAGTGCTCTCCCTGAAATGTGGTGCGTTCATTTCGCAACAGAGAGGTGATGATCGCGCAGGCCTCCTCCAACCGGTCGGAGCGACGGCCGGGTGAGCCGAGCTCGATGCCGTAGTGCTCATGTTCGTTGACCTGCCAACCCGCTCCGAGACCGAGCACACTGCGACCACCCGAGATGTGATCGACCGTTGTCGCCATGTTCGCCAAAACCGCTGGGTGACGATAGGTATTGCCCGACACCATCGCGCCGATGCGCACCCGCGGGATGAGCGCCGCCAATGCTGCCTGCAATGTCCAGGCCTCCAATACCGGCGATAGTTCCGACTTAGGGTCGTCTTCGCCGCTTGGCTCGCTCATGAAATGATCCGGCACCCAAATGCCACACCACCCGTTGGCTTCTGCAAGACGACAACTCGACACGATGTCGTCCCACGGTTGCGAGGACGAGGCCCAATACGAAAGTTCCATGCGCCAGACCGTAGACCAAGCGGCCGAGCACCAACGTCGGTTTGTACGACACCTGGTCGGTCAGGCGAGCAGATCTTCGAGTCGATCGAGTGCACTGATGTCGCGCGTAGTCGGAACGAGAAATACCTCGTCACAGCCAGCATCGGCGAGGCGATCTAGAGCGATGCGCACCGCGGCGGATCCGTGACCCGTAACCAGTGACGCCATCGAAGAAGCCACATCATCGCCAAATATCGACAGGTACTCGTACGCGTAGCTGCCGATCACCTCGGCAGCGTCATCTTCGAGCGAATACCAAAAGCTCGTCGACAGATGTGGCGGGTCCGAACGTCCCGCATCGGTCCATGCTTGACGGACACGATCGAACACACCCGCGTGGTCCTCATTAACCGGATCAAGCGAAAACCCCATCACTCCGTCGGCCCATACCGCGGCCCGCGCAATCGCCTTTGGTCCAAGGGATCCTGACAACAGTGGCAGCGGTCGTTGCAACGGGCTCGGCCCAATTGCGCGGCTAGCTCCCTCGGGGGTTTCTCCGCGCCAGACGGCTTGCATCGCGGCGATCTGTCGATCGAGCCGACCATGGCGCCCGGCGAAGCTGCGGCCGCCGGACAACACGAAATCTTCCTCCCGCCCACCTACTCCAACCCCGATGGTTAGTCGGCCACCGCTGAGGACATCGAGTGTGGCGAGTTGCTTGGCCATCATGACCTCCGCATGCATGGGCAACACGACGATCGATGGCACGAGGCGCACACGTTCGGTCAGCCCAGCAGCGAAGGTCAGCGTGGTGAGCTGTTCGGGGTTGTGGAAGGCGATCCGCTCACCGATGGCGAGACTGGCGTATGGTCCCTCATCGATGCGGCGGCACCACTCGATCGTTTGGGCACGGTCATTCCCAGCCGCCATCGACGGCAACGTCATCGATATGTCCATGACTCACACCATCACCCATCGCTGGGCCGCAGCGCAATTGTGACCAAGCCGTGCGCCGGCGCATTGAACTCCAACTCGTTAGCGATCAGCTCGAGTGGAGATGGGTTGGTCTCGTCCAGGCGACACAACGACGCTGTCTCGCAGTCAAACCCGACACGAAGCCGACCAATCGACGCCTTTGTGGTCACATTCAGCACTCGCACTACTATTCCCTCGCCGTGCTCTGATGGTTTTAGCGCGGAGATGACAAGGCCGTCGCCTTCGAGTTCGAGCATCGACCGACCCGAATAGAGCAACGGATCGGGACCACCGAGAACGCCCCGCAACGCCGCGCCGGCGTGGCGGATCTTCTCAGCATCGTCGTCGACTGTGAGAAATATCTCGGTACCGAAGACCCCTAGTGTCTGCGCGCCGGGAGCCACCATCTCGGGGCCTGCGGGGATTGGTCGGCTCGCCAGATCGTTGCGCGACAGCCAACCGACCGAGCGCACCAACGTCAAGAGCACGTCGCCATCAGGACGAACTTCGCCCTCCGGCAGACCCGGAGCGACGATGGTGAGTCCGTTCGCGGACACTTGGCCGTGATGACAGAACG
>JADFOM010000386.1 GCA_022562835.1 Acidobacteriota bacterium
GTCTACAAGGGTGTCGACGTGGCCGAACTGATGGCTTGTTACAGCCATCAGGAGGTCATCTTGTCCGACGCAATGTCGCTAGGTGACAACGTCGACATCAGCCCGTCTGGTGGTGCACTGACCGCACACCCGGTCATGGCGACTGGCCTGGTGCGGGTCATCGAAGTCGCGCAGCGCATCGCTGACGGTGATGCGGGACGAGGGGTTGCGCATGCCACCAGTGGATCGGTGTTGCAACAAAACCTGCTGTGCATGCTCGAAGGAAGGAACTGATCGTGGCGAATCAATGTGCTGTCATCGGTATTGGTCAGACCAAGTACAAGAGTCGACGCCTGGATCTCTCCCTCGAGGGACTGGTGCGCGAGGCGGTGTTGGCCGCGTTGGCTGACGCAGAGCTCAGCTTCGGCGACATCGACGCGATCGTCATCGGCAAAGCGCCCGATGCCCTCGAGGGTGTTGTCATGCCCGAGTTGAGCCTTGCCGATGCCCTCGGAGCGATCGGAAAACCTATTCACCGGGTGCATACGGCCGGTTCGGTTGGCGCCTCGACGGCGATAACCGCTGCGACATTCGTTGAAAGTGGTGTCTATGACACCGTGCTTACCGTCGGCTACGAGAAGCAGTCCGAAGGTAACGCAACTTGGGCTCTGTCGGGCGGCAAGTCCGGTGGTCAGGGCGCCGGCGGAACGTTTGCTCCTTGGATTCGCAACTACATCCGTCGATCTAACGCCCCAGAGCACATCGGCTGGGCCGTTGCCGTAAAGGACAGGCTCAACGCGCTGAAGAACCCCTATGCACACCTGCACATCGAAGACATCACCATCGAGAAGGTCCGCGAGTCACCGATGCTTTGGGATCCATTGCACTTTCTCGAGTCGTGCCCATCTTCCGATGGTGCGGCCGCGATGGTGCTGTCGTCGGCCGACAAGGTTGACCGATCGCCACATCCCCCAGCTTGGGTGATCGCTCATGCGAAACGGACCGAGTTCGGTCAATTCCCCGGACGCGACACCGTCAAACCCCAGGCCGGCGTCGAGTGTGCAGAGGATCTCTACCGCAAGGCGGGGATCACCGACCCGCGCGGCCAGATCGACTGCGCGGAGATCTACGTGCCATTCAGCTGGTATGAGCCGATGTGGCTTGAAGGCCACCTCATCGCGGCGGAGGGCGACGGTTGGAAGATGACCGACGAGGGTGCAACCGCGATGGATGGTGACTTCCCGGTCAACATGTCCGGCGGAGTGTTGTCGTCGAACCCGATCGGGGCGTCGGGCATGATCCGCTGCCTCGAGGCGGCTCATCAGGTGCGAGGCACCGCCGGTGAACATCAGATCGACGGTGCACGCGTTGCGTTGGGTCACGCCTACGGTGGTGCGGCGCAGTACTTCGCGATGTGGATCGTTTCGAGTGATCCGTCGCCTAAATTCAACTGACCGGGAGGTCATCTAGATGAACACCTGTGACGACCGCGTGGTCGTTGTGACCGGCGCGGGCCGCGGTCTTGGCCGAGCCCACGCACTCGATCTAGCCGAAAACGGGGCGAAGGTTGTAGTCAACGACCTCGGCGTCGCCCGTGATGGTTCGGCTGGCGCCGACGACGCAGCATCTGAGGTAGCGGCTGAGATTCGTGCACTTGGAGGTACCGCGATCGCCAACGGCGCGGACGTATCGGACCCCGATCAGGTGTCGGCGATGATCGGTGCAGCGATCGAGGAATGGGGACGCCTCGACGCGCTTGTTTGCAACGCAGGGTTTCTGCGCGATCGGATGCTCGCCAATATGTCGGTTGAGGAATGGGACGCGGTGACCAGGGTTCATTTGCGGGGACACTTCGTGCCCTCTCGTTGTGCGATCGAGCACTGGCGTGAACGGTCCAAAGCCGGCGAAGATGTGCACGCATCACTCGTGAACACGACCTCGGGCGCAGGCCTAATGGGGTCGATCGGCCAGGGCAACTACGCGGCAGCCAAGGCTGGCATCGCGTGTCTCACGGTGCAGCAGGCGGCGGAGTGGGGACGCTACGGCGTGCGAGTTAATGCCATTGCACCCGATGCCCGCACACGTATGACCGCCGGCGTCTTTTACGAGGAGGATTCGCCAGAGGGCTGGGACGATAAGGATCCCGCGAACGCTTCGCCGTTGGTGACCTGGATGGTCAGCAAAAGCTTACCCAAATATTATGAGGCGAAGACCGCCCTTCTGCCTGCTAAAGAGGTTGAAATGGGTGGGGGTGGGTTCTCATTTGGTGGGGGCAAAAAGGGCGGAAATTCAGGGGCCAGTATGGTGTTGGCGGCTTTGGGTGGACCGGGGAGTGGTCCGTCTTTGCTGGATTTACTGAACGTGATCCTACGCTCGCGCGTGATGGCAGAAGAGGTCGTCAAAGAACTCGAATTGGTGCCCTACTATGGGGCAGAGTCTCTGGTTGCTGCAGCCGAGGCCCTTCGCGGCGAACTGACGGTCAAAACCACTGAATT